>JBDGYW010000995.1:0-2843 GCA_039588935.1 Gemmatimonadota bacterium
GAAGCCAACGAGAAATATGCCGAGAGCATCGGAAAGACGGTTGAACAGCTCACTGCTGAGGAACAGAAGCTCGCATTATTGGCCGAAGCGCGGCGGGCTGGCAAAGTACTAGTTGAACAGGCGGGCGGCGCTGCTGATAGCGCCACGGACGACTTCGCACAGCTTGAGGTTACAGTAGAGAATTTGACTAATGCGCTCAAGAAGGACTTGGTGCCGGCCGCAGGCGAGGTCGCCACGGCCCTACTCCATATGGCCACGGGGGCTGGCAGCGCAGAGAAAACCATGTTGGACATGGAGATCGACAGGATCGGCCGGAGCAATCTTCAATACCAGGAGAAAGTAGAGAGAATCAACGAGCTTGTCGAGGGATACAACCAATTCGTAGATGCCCAGGGAGACGTCGTTCAGGGTTATTGGGAAGAGAACGAGCAAGGAGAACGAGTAATCAAGACCACGGGCAGGGTTATCAGGGCCAATGCAGTCTTGACCAATGCGCAGAAAGCAGCACAAACAGAGCAAGGCAAAGCGCTTCGAGAGCTGGTGCGTGCGCGGTATGACACTGCCGACGCAACCGACTATCAATCCGAGGCACAGTGGCGCGCGGCCGACGCAATAAGAAACGAGGAAGCAGCCCTTGCGGCCTTAACTGCCACGCATCGCGGCATCACACGAGCAGCAAAAGAGACGATCGATCAGGAATACGCCCTTGAATTACAGACAGAGCGCAATGCCTATCAGCAGCGGCTATTCAATGAGGAGCTTGGCGAGCTTGCCGTCAAGATGCGCGGCGCTGTCGGGCGCGAGATGGAAGACTACGCCGAGACGCAGGCCGATCTCGCCACCAAGGCCCGCGAACTCAAGGACAAGATTGAGGACCTGAAGGGGTCCGAGGAATGGCCGAGCGAAGAGGCCCTGGATCAGCTCAAAGAGTGGCGGGATGAACTGACACGGACTCAGACAACGATTGACGAAACTGCCGAGGCTCACCGCTTGGCGATGAACCAGATCATCTTCGATATGACGCTGGTCCAGGCACAGGCCGACGGCCTCACAGATGCAGAGATGACCGTGATCCGGTCGCTCGCTGAGGGTTTGGGCCTCGTCGATCCTGAGACGGCGGAGGTGTGGGGGAAGATCACTGAGCATATGTCGGGCCTGACCGATGCGAACATCGGGGAAACCGTCGACGACGTTCTAGCTCTGACGAGCGGCCTGAGAGGGGCGAAGACGGCCACCGCCGCACTCCCGGCCATCGGCCTCGTCGAGAACTTCGGGATGTTGGCGGAGTCTCAGATCGCCGCTATCTACGGGGAAACAACAACGAGCGTCACGGAAACCGCCAGCACCGTCACAGACGAGATCGGCGAGATGGAGACCGCCGTCCTTGAACTCACAGACCCCAAGTATGAGATGCTGATCGACATCAAGGACCGCGACCTGATTATCGACTCGGTGGCGTCACTTGAGAGCATGACGAAGTACCTGGAAGGCAGCCATACAATCCACTACAAGATCAAGACGACGGGCGAGCCGCCGGGTGGCGGTGGTGGTGGCGGCGGAGGCGGCCCAAGTGCTGACAGGGCCAGCGGCGGTGGCGGCGGCAGCCCTAGCCCTGGCAGTCAGGGTCCAGGCAGTTATGACTGGTATCAATCCGGCGGCATCGTCGAGGAAACGGGCCTCGCCTACGTCCACGCAGGCGAGCTCATCATCCCGCCGATGGAGGCCCAGCAGATGCAACAGGGCGGCGGCGCGACGACGATCACGCACGGCGACACCCACCACTACAACCTGAACGTCACCAGCGTTCAGGAGCTTACGTCACTGATGCAGGAGTTCGAGCTTATGCGGGCACTGGCAGGGTAGCGACATGAGCAATTGGAAGATCATCGTTCCTGAAGCGACGCGCAACATGGTACTGAACCCGAGCGCCGAGACGACGGGGAATTACTCTGTGCTGGGCGCTGCTGCTGTTACGCGAGCGGTGCAGCAGGGGCGCTATGGATACTACGCCTATGAAGTCGATTGCAATGCCGATAACGATGGCATCTCCCTCACGCTCAGCGCCCTGTCAAGCGCCATTCATTATGTCTCAATGCTCGTCTACGTAGACGAACCTGCGGCCTTCCAGGATTTCGCATGGGATTGGTCGCTAGATAACGTCGATCCCGCTGGATATCATGAACCAACATACTTAATGAGCATCACTGGCTACGGGCGTCTCGAATGGATGCTGTATGGCTATGCTTTCTCAGTCGCCGAGTCCAATGGATCAACAACGCTTTACATTCGGCAAAAAGGCTCCAATGACATATTGGTTTACTTGGATGGGATTCAGGTGGAACAGACGGCATCCTACTGGACTACCTATTGCGACGGCGACCAGCCCGGATGTTGGTGGGAAGGAAGCGAACACGCCAGCACTAGCAGGCGCAGCGGCTTCTATCGCGGCGGCGGGAGAGTGCGGGATCTGGAAGATGACTACTACTTCAACATAGAGGCGATGCACGGTGTTGGCGCTGGCCCGCACAATCTGAGCGTCGATAGCTATGCCCTGCTACCTGGCGGCCAGGTCAGTGGTGATAAGCTGTTGCCACGCAATTTCGCCCTGATGGGCACGGTCTATGACGATTCCTGGTCAGACTATCACGACAAGCGGGCTGACTTGCTGGCGATCCTGTCCAGCCAATCGCACCCGAATGATAACGCGGGGCCGCAGCCGACCCGGCTCTGGTATACGGACATCGATCTACCCAAGTACATTGACGCCTACTACCAGAGCGGCTTGGAATTGAAGCTCAGCGCCAGGCGGGATGCCTGCTTCTTTGAGCGGAATATCGCCCTGC
>JBDGYW010000996.1:0-2842 GCA_039588935.1 Gemmatimonadota bacterium
GCGACGATCTGCCCTGATTGGGGAGCGTCGACCGGGCGGGGCGGACTATCTGGTGGCATCACGTTCGTTGAAGATGGGGCTGGCGACCAGCTCGCTTCCCCTGCGTTCCAGTGGGACACGACCGATGCCTTCACGGTGGCCTTCGATGTCGATAGCACCACTGTCAACGATTGGGGCGGGGCGTTCGGCTTTCTCGCTCATCTTGTGCCAACGACCGACTGGAAGATCCAGGCTGCTGGCACTCCGAATCAATCCTTCTTCGATGTCGACGCTATCTCTACGCAGCCGCAGTCGGGCGGCGCGGAGCTGGCGGCTGGCTGGCATCACATCGCCTTCGTCTTCGATGGCGAAACAGACACGAGCTACATCTACGTCGATGGCTCGGAGGTTGATAGTCAGGTCGACGCCGGGGCGACCATGCCCGTTGCCTCCGAGGTCATGTTCTTTGGGGACACAGGGGCGCAGGCCGGGGCTGGCAACGAGATCGCGGCGGATATCGACAACCTTCGGCTATACGATGTCGCGTTGAATGCAGCGCAGGTCGACATGATCGACGGTGTGGATGTGCCGGATCGGGCCGCTCCGTTCTACTCGATGTGGACTTCCAGTCAAACGCCAGGACCGGAGAGTGCCGACACATCGACCTATCACCTGGGCATCCGGTTCACTTCGTCCGAGGCAGGCTTCGTCCATGCGGTCGAGTTCTACAAGTATTCCAACAATACCGGCACGCACGTCGCGAAGCTCTGGAACGACACTACCAAAGTAGAGATGGGGTCGATTACGTTCTCGGGCGAGTCTGCCTCCGGCTGGCAAACTCAATACTTCTCCTCGCCGATCGCGATCGAAGCGGGCGAAACATATCTTGCGAGCTACTCGACAACGACAGGGCGCTATGCGGCCACGTCGGGCTACTTCACGTCTGGATCATATACGAGCGGCCCTATCACCTACTTGGTCGGCACGGATGAGAACGGAGCGTTCGACACAGGCGCGAACGCTTTCCCCGAAGAGTTCTTCGGCGAAACGAACTATTGGGTCGACATCATCTTCTCGGAGAACCCCTGATGCCTAACAACAACGACAAACCCGAATGGGTTGATGCCTTTGCTGAAGCACTGGCTTGTAAGTTGGAGAAGCATCGTGGGCCTCGTCCACCTGTCGCTTCCCAAGTTCAGCGATGGATTGCCCTGGTCATCGCGCTCGGAGGACTCGCGTTTCTCGTCAAGGCGGGACAGAGTATCGGTGAGATCGAGACGATGGTGGTCAACAACGGTATCAGGGCATCGAAGGCTGCTGAAGCTCTGGAAGACCACGTCCACCGATCAGATCAGGTTCATCGAGACATATCAAACATCCTGCGGTTGCACGAGGCGCGGACGGCACACCTAGAAGGGAGAGTATCGAAATGAAGAACTTGTTAGGCCTTATGGCTGCGCTCTGGCTTTCGCTCGCACCGATCTACCCGTGCGAGCCAGGGAACCGTTGTCAGTCAGACGTTCACTGTGACGACGGATGTTATTGCTCGGTAGATGGGTTCTGTGAATATGAGTGACAACGCGCAGAAGGCACTCGCGGTGGTGACGAGCGCGGCAGCGACAGCCGCAGCGTCCTACTTCGGGATCGCGAAGCCAGCGGTCGACCAGGGCAACCGGGACATGAACGCGAATTTCACATGCCGCGAGTCGCGCCTTGAGATGAAGGCCGACCGCGACTACTGGCGCGAGAAGTACATGGAGCTGACCGAATGAAGACGAAGCTGCCGATCCTGAAATTCAAAGACGGTGTGGTGATGAAGCACGGGCACCTCCAACCCCACTTCACGATCATCCCCCAGGTCGCACTCGAGACGGCTCCAGTGACGACGGACGGGGTGGTCTGGATCACCTGTCTGTATCGGAAGATCAGGGACACGCTGGACTTTCACGAGCTCTGCGCGGCGGTCGACTTCCGATGCAAGAACATCGTGGCCGACGATCAGGAAGCGATCGAGTTCATCGGCCACAAGTGGGCGGAGCGAATGTCCGCGAAGCTCGGGCCGGACTACGATGTGATCGCGCACGGGTCCGGCGACAATTTCCACGTTCACGCGGAGTTCGATCCGCGATAGGAGAACGGAATGGGAAAGATCGTAGAACTACTGAAGGGCAAGAAGACCTACATCATTGCGGCGGGTGCCGCGGTGACAATCTTCGCGCACGGCGCTGGCTTCGTTGACGGGCCAACGGCAACCACGTTGCTCGGGTTGATGGGCGCGGGAGGGTTCGCCTCGATCGGGGCGAAGATCGATCGCAAGCCGTGATGGGCACGAGCACCATCATCATGCTCCTGCTGGGCCCGGTCGGCTTCGCGGTCGGCTGGGCCTGCGGCTGGGGCAAGGGGAGGGAGCACTATGCGAAGGTGGTTGTCGAGCAGGGTTCGCGGCTGGCATCGCTGGCATCGGAGATCGAAGCACTCGAAGGTGAGATCATGGCTCTTACTGGTGCTGTTCCTGGGGTCGCTGACGCTGGGCGGGTGCTCAACGTGGTGTCCGGTGGAGAAGATCCCGGCGCAGCATAACTGCCCACGCCCGTCTCGAGCTGAAGCTGCCGACTGGAACGAGATCGGCGATCGGCCCGGTACGCTCTGGATGTCACGGGTGATCGGCTACTGCTGGCCGGAAGCGACTCGCGAGGTACTCGATGGCGACGTTCGGTGATCTCCTGATGATGGAGGCTCCGGCCTGTCCGAAGCCGATCCCGGACATTCTCGATGTCTGCGGCTCGCCGTCGTACATCATCAAGTCGATGCCGACCTCGATGAACCAGATGGATCTACAGATGCGGTGCGGTCAGTCCCTGGA
>JBDGYW010000997.1:0-2840 GCA_039588935.1 Gemmatimonadota bacterium
TGTGGGCGGGGAGGCACTTCATCTATATTAATGGAAGGACTATGAAACGCACATTTCTGCAATGCGTGCTACTTCTGTTGCTCGCGTTCGACGCGACGGGCAGGTCGCCGGGGAACATCAACGTTTCGAAGCTCAAGGGGCTGCGCAAGGCGAATCTCAAAGGTCTCGACTTCGACCAGTTCGTCGACCGCGTCTACCGCAAACTGGCCGAGGAGTTCGGCGAGTCCGAACTGCTGGAAGCCGCTGAGGGTGAGGGAATGGCCCGCACTTTCACCGAGATCGACAGAAGCATCGACCCGAACACCTACGTGCTCGGTGCAAACGACGTGCTGACTATCTACATATGGGGGAGCGTGAGTGAGTCGCTCACCGCCACGGTCGATCATGAGGGCAACATGATCATTGCATCGGTGGGGACGGTGAAAGTAGGGGGCTCGACCCTGGCCGAGGCCAGAGAATTCGTGCGCAACAAGATCCTCGAAGTGTACAAAGAAGATGAGATTACCATTGTCCTCAGCCAGATCCGGCGGTTCCGGGCATACATGCTCGGTGATGTGCAGAAGCCGGGCGTGTATACGGTAAACGGCGCGACGCGCGTGTCCGATCTCATCGAGATGGCCGGCGGCTTTGCGAAGGGTGATACGACGAGAATCCGCGGGATCGAGATCATGAACGAGTCGCGGCAGACACGCTACGCAGACATGGCGGTGTTCTATCATCACAACGACGTCAGCAAGAACCCGTATCTCACCGAGGGCGACCGCGTATTTGTGCGCCGGAGAAAGGAAATCGTGAGCATCTTCGGGGAGGTGAATTATCCCGGTGTCTATGACCACGAGGATGGCGAAGCCGTCTCGTCCCTCGTGGAGGCCGCCGGGGGGCTCGCCAGAGATGCGGATTCCGCCCGGCTGGTAGTGACTCGGTTCGGGGACGACGATGACTCTCTGGTTCATTTCACTCTTGGGCTCGACGAGGATGGCGGTTTTGCCCTCCAAAAAGACGATAGAGTACTGGTGTGCAGCAAGGTTGAATACAGGGTCCATCGCAACGTCTGGGTCACCGGCGAGGTGACGTATCCGGGCAGATACCCGATCCGCAAGGATCGCACCACCGTGCGAGATGCAATAGCCATGGCCGGTGGTTTCACCGATGATGCATCGCTTGCGCAGAGCATGATGTTTCGTAGGAAGAGCCGAGAGAGGCGCGACGATGAAGTGGACGTGTTGCAGAACCTGCCTTTGTCTTCCCTGAGTCCCGTGGAGAAGGCGTATGTGAAAGCGAAGTTCGCCGTGAAGGAAGGAATGGTGAGCATCGATTTCGCCAAGCTGTACGGCGGAGAAGAGCAACTCTACGACCTTGTGCTGAGAGACGGAGACAGCATAGCGATTGCACGCCGGAAGCTGACGGTGGAAGTGGCCGGCGCAGTGGTCGTGCCCGGACATGTCCCCTATGAGGAAGGCTCCAGCCACCGACATTACATAAGGCACGCGGCCGGGTACAGTTCGCGGGCACGAAGGCCCCATACGGTAGTTGTGAGGGGGGGCAGCGGCGTGTGGCTACGGCCCAGAGATGTCGACGAGATTCATGAAGGGGATGTAATACTGGTCCCCGAGAAAGAATACCGGGCATGGTACACGGTCACGCGCGACATGCTCGTGATCCTGAGCTCGATTGCCGCCGTAATAACTTCGTGGGTTGCTGTGAGCACCATGCTGAACAAGTAACGCTCGCCTTCACCGCAGTGACGCGTCTCTTTCCGTTATTGCTCGTTAACGCACAGCCTGCTGAAACGCCTCCAAGTGCCGCCGCGCCGATTCCTCCCACGAGAAGCGTGCGAGCGTCTCTTCCCCATGTCGCAGAACGGCATTGCGGTCAAAGCCCCCCTCGTAGACCTTGGCAATGGTTTCGGCAATGTCATGCGGATCGGTTGGGTCGAAAAGAAGGACTGCTTTGCCGCCTATCTCCTCCATCACTGTGGCGCGCGACGTGAGCACGACGGCGTCGGTCGCGAGGGCTTCGAGGATCGGCAGGCCGAATCCCTCGAGCAGTGATGGATAGATGAGTGCCCTGCATTCGAGGTACTGCTGCATCAGGGAAGGCTCATCCAGATAGCCCGCCATGGAAACCTGCCCGTCCAGCCGTTTGTACTCGACGAAGCGACGGACTGCGGTGTTCTTCCATCCGCCGGGCCCCACGATTCGTAGCCTGACGATGCGGCCCCTTTCTCTGAGTATGTCGAGGGCCTTCAGAACTGACAGCAGGTTCTTACGCGGCTCCACGCTTCCAACGAAGAGCAAATGTGGTCCTCGCTGTTCCGGCCGGTAGGTTTTCGGCGGCCGCCAGGCCGGTGCTCCATTATACACAACCGACGTTCTCGACCCGACTTCCAGCGAGCCGTACGTTCGGCACAAGTCGTTGCGGGTGAAATCGGAGACGGCAATGATATGGCGGGCCGCGCGAAGCGAACGCGTAGACAGCAGTTTGAAGATCCAGTAGTTGGCGCGTTGCATGGAGGAAGGAAAGTGGCGGAAGGTCAAGTCGTGCACGGTGATGACCCGCGCCGTCTGCGATGGGAAAAACCATACCGGTGCAATGAACTCCGGGCACCAGAGCACATCGATGCCGCGTCGACGGACATGGGCAGGCAGAATGCACTGAAGCCAAAGTGTGCCAGGGAGGCGCGAGGGAAGGGGCACTCTAACGAAGTTGGGCGCGTCGGGAAGCGCGGCAATGGGATCCTTCTCGAACAGGAAGTAGGTGTTTTCCTTGTCCTGCCGGGCGAGAGCCTCCAGCACACGGCGCACGTAGCGTGCAATGCCCGCTTTCCCTTTGCCGAGCGC
>JBDGYW010000998.1:0-2838 GCA_039588935.1 Gemmatimonadota bacterium
ATGACACCACCGTAGCACCCGGCATAGACCGTATTCGGGTAGTCCGGGTGGAGGGCGATCGGGCCCGTCTCACACCCGCCGACGGAATACCAATGCTGCTTGGGGTGTAGCGTGTTGGTCGAGTACCAACCTAGGACACTGATGGTCGTTTTGTCTTGTTGCGCTCCGTAGAGGCGATATGGGAACGCATTGTCTACGACGACGTCATACAACTCCGCGGTGGCTTGGTTGTACATGGTTGACCAACTACGTGCCCCGTTCACACTCACCTGGGCACCACCGTCGTCTGCAACCACCATGAGTTCTGGATCATTCGGGTTGATCCACAGATCGTGCACGTCTCCGTGCGGCACGCCAAAGCCCTCGAAGGTCCTGCCGCCATCCACCGACTTGTAAAAGCCTGTGTTGAGCGCGTAGACGGTGTGCTCATCCTGAGGGTCGGCAATGATGTGAGTGTAGTACCAGGCGCGTTGGCGGAGCTTGTTCTCGCTGTTGGTGCGCTGCCACGTTTCGCCTG
This sequence comes from Gemmatimonadota bacterium, assembly GCA_039588935.1. Lineage (GTDB taxonomy): Bacteria > Gemmatimonadota > Gemmatimonadetes > Gemmatimonadales > GWC2-71-9 > JBDGYW01. The sequence goes on from JBDGYW010000998.1 coordinate 518, forward strand.
CATCGTCGGAGCGGTAAACTCCGCCGTCGGGTTCAGCCTCAATCAACACCCAAACGCGGTCTGGGTTGGCCGGAGACACAGTGACGCCAACTCTTCCGGTCAATCCCGTCGGGAGACCGCCTGCAAGCTTCTCCCAACTGTCTCCACCGTCGGTGGTCTTGAAGACGCCGCCATCCGTCGAACCGCTCAGCAGCGTCCAAGGTTTGCGTTCGGCACGCCACATGCCGGCATAGATCTCACGTGGGTTCTCAGGATTCATCGAGAGAGCCACAGCACCAGTGCTGTCCGAAACGAAGAGCACCAACTCCCAGGTGTTACCTCCGTCACTCGAGCGATACACACCACGCTCCGGGTTCTTTCCGAAAGGATGGCCCAACGCAGCGACGTATACCAGGTCGGAGTTCGATGGGTGCACGACGATTTGGCCAACCTGTCCGGCCTCCGGCAACCCAATGAACACCCACGTCCTCCCACCGTCGGTCGACTTGTACATGCCGTGGCCGGCGGATGTGTTGCCGCGTATGCACGCCGACCCAGTCCCCACATAGATCACGTTCCGATCCGACCCAGCCACGGCGACCGCCCCGATCGAGCCACCGAAGAACCCGTCGGAGATATTCTCCCACGTCTGCCCATCATCAGTCGTCTTCCACACGCCGCCGCCTGTCGTCCCCTGGTAGTACGTGTGCGGTCGATCCGGAACACCGGCCACAGCGGTTGAGCGGCCCCCGCGGTACGGCCCGACCATTCTGTATTCCATTGCGCTGAACAGTGCCGGGTCGTAGATGACGTTTGGGTCATCGGATGAGTGTTGGCCGGCGACAGCGGTGGCGAAGAGCAGCATCGGTGCCGCGACAAACACGACCGTCGCTAGCAACGGGAATCGTTTACTTGGGTGTAGCATCTTCTGCTCCTGAATACGAAAGTGGATTTGTGCCCTCAATGCATGCGCGTCATATCAGAAATCTCATCCGATTGGCCGCTCAGCTCCCAACGGATGAGTGACATTGGGATCAGGCCAGAGCTGTTGATCTCATCGAAGAACGGCCCGATGGTGAAATCCTCGCCGAGTTCGACCGCACGCTCGGCCAAAAACATCTCTACCTGGTATTTGCCCATCAGGTAACTCGAGCCGTAGTAAGGCTGGTGCAGATACAGATACTGCTCACCCCACACCGTCCCGCTCTCTCTCGGCATCCAGCCGCGCGGCGTCCAGTCTGCAGCGAACTCTGTGGCCTCCTGCATCGTGTACTCGTTGCTGTGGAGTCGCAGACCCGCGATTGCCCGGGCTGCCCGCTGCGCCACGAGTACATGAATCAGTTCGCGAGCACGTGGTTTGCCGTCGATGAACCCGGCGTGCATCATCCACTCTTCCATGCCCGTCGCGATACCCTCGGCGCGACTGTCCCAACTGTTGTAGAGGCCCGGCACGCGTCTGATCGGGCTCTCGTGTGGAACGTCCGCCATCATTGCGAGGTCGAACCAGTGGTAACCGTGCGTACGCATGACGATCGGTTCGCGATAGCTGACCTCGGAGAAGAACCCGCGTAATCCCTCCGCGGGACTGAAGCTTCCAATACGCTCACGAAGCGCGTGGTCCATGTAATCTCGAATCTCCACGATCTCGTTGTCGCGGAGGAACGCCATATACTCTGTGACGGCAGCATTGAACCGGCGGTCGTACTCCCTGGCACTGGCTACGCGTCGAGTCGCAGGAAGGTTGCGGTTGCGATGTTCTTCCAACTTCAATGCGGCAAACGACCGCGCGAGCTCTCGCCGCTGGAGAGTCATCATATCCGCCCAAGTGTAGGGAACGAGATGCACGTTCTTCAAGTACCAGTTGTAGTTGTCGATTCCGACACCTGACGGCCCCGTCTTGGTGGACGCTTCCTGCTCGAGCCACTCCCGGAACTCATCGGTGGCGGCACGTGCGCTGTCTATGGCCGCCTCCAGGCCGGAGTGCACCCCAGCGACCCGGTCCGCCAACGTGGCCAGATCTGCCGCTTGTGCGGTCAGACTTCGAATCCCGCCCATCCAGAGATCCCTGGCGTCCTCCACGAGATTTTCTCGTGCTTGCTCAAGCAAGGTCGGAATGGTTCCTACTCGAGCGGCGAGTTCTGCGGCGTCTTCGTCCGATAGAGGGAATTCGTAAGTCCATACGTCGATCCATCCATGCACCACCGGCCCTTCGTGGGCCGGTACATCGCTCTGGGATAGGAACACCATATTATAGAACCCAGGCATGCGGGACCAAGGACGGAGTACGCGGTGATCGAAATCCAGGCCGTTCATCTCGGCACGCACCACATGGTAGTCCACTA
>JBDGYW010000999.1:0-2833 GCA_039588935.1 Gemmatimonadota bacterium
GGGGGGCCCTACGTCAACAGCCAGAGCGCCACCGCCACATCTGCTTCAATTCTGTATGATGGCGCGACAGAGCACGCGGACATTTCCCATAACGCCACGCTGGAGCCGCTAGAAACAACAGGGGCGTGGGGTATCGCGGCGTGGCTTATCCCTGACGGAACAGCATCGGGGAACACCATTATTGCCAACAAGGGCGGCAACGGTCAGGGCGTGATCATGTACTACGCCCACGCCTCTGAGGAGATTGGGTGCTATTCAGATGCCGGACAGATCCGCACCTCGGGCTCGGGAACAGTACCGGAGGACGTGAGATCATTTGTCTACTGCTACTCAGATGGGGCTGGTAACCTCGGGGTGAACGCCAACGATGGCACCCCGGTGGAGGGGGCGATTGGGTCGCCTTCTGGAGTTGACGCGGACTTCGAAATCGGTCGCGCGACGACCAGCTTCGAGGGGCAGCTTGGGCCTTTCTATTACTGGAACGCTGAGCCGTCGGGTGCGGTTCAGACATCGGTTTACAACTCCGGCTACGGGAAGGAATGCGCCGATCTTGCGGGCGCAGAACTCACGAGCCTCGTCTCCTGCTGGCCTCTCACAGAGAACGGCGGACCCTACGCCGACGCTATCGGGTCGAACACCCTGACTGGACAGAACTCCCCAACTCAAGGCCGGGGTCTGGTTGTTGCTGATCCAACCGACACTGCTACGTGCCTCGAAGGCGACTGTGACCTGACCGGAGTCAACACCCCCACCCGGGCCGCTGGACTGGTGGAGAGGGATGACTCGGGGATGAGCGTGAACCTTGTACAGGACAGCAATCAAAACCTCAATGTTGCGGGGTTCAATCCAACCCTTAGCGGTGGTTACTCCTTGGCCTGCTGGGTCAACTACATTGAAGACGCCGGAGAGAATGAGCACATTGCCTCCATCCCCAACCAGTTTATTTTCGGCTACAACTTCCCCAATGTGGGGATGTTGGTCTATGACAACGGAGGCTTTACGAGTACTGCGACAGAGGTTGCAACCCAAAACCAATGGGATCTGTACATCGGATGGGTGGATGATTCGACCGGAAAACTCTACCAACAGAAGAACGATGGTACTCCAAAAGAAACTGCCTACGATACCGCGTATGTCGCTCCAAACGGCACCCTCTACATTGGAGAGTGGAACGGCCAGAACTTCAATGGCGCTCTCGATAATTGTGCGTTCTGGCCCCTGCCGCTTACCTCCGACAATCGCGCCACCCTCTACAACTCGGGCGCCGGCACCTTCTACTCCTACTACAACTGGGACTCGATCTTCGGGTCCGATATCTGGCTTGCAAGGTTCGAGGCACCAGAGCTACGTAAGCCTATCTACGTCCGTAATTTCGAATGATGGTAATCTAGACAAGTACCCCCAATGATGGGGAAATGGAGGATTGAGATGGCACTGACAGGAGCGGAACACGTAGGAACTGGAGCGGCGGTAAAGGTATCCACGCTCATTAGGACAAACGGGAAGCAGGTTGACATCTACGCCAATGGCGGGAACAGCGCGACTGCCTACCTCGGACCATCGACGGTTGCCGCTGATGGCTCGAACGCATACATCGCACTCGCCAAGGGTAAGTCTTGGCATGCTGCATCCGGGCATGTGGATCTTGGGACAGACCTGTACGTGATTGCAGCATCATCTGATCAGGTCCACTTCTCCGTGCTCGACTAGTTAAGGGGAGACACAATGAAGAAGCTAACACTACTCTCTCTGTCTCTACTCTTGCTCGTATCTCCAGCATACGCACAGTATGGCGGTAACGACGAGACAGTTGATGGAGACCTGATTGTCACTGGAGACCTAACGGTCGCCGGGTCGGTCGCCTCCAGCAGCACGAACCCATTCCTTGTCCCAGACGGAACAGAGGCCGCACCCGGCCTAGCGTTCACGGACGATACCGACAACGGAGCCTTCAGGCTGGGCGCTGACGAGTGGGGTCTGGCCGTTGGTGGAGGGAGGTCGTTCTCCCTCTACAACGACGGTGAGTCACCACCAACGCTGACAATCTGGGGCGCATACACAGACGCATCGAACTACGAGAAGGTCACAATCACAACGTCTGGCGGTTTCGAATTTGCCGCTGCCACTGCTGGCACTGGAGGTGACAACCTTGGCCTCTCGTTCTCTGCTGTTGGATCTGGCGCTGTGACATTCAACTCGACAACCGGACCAATGACATCAAACATCATGCTTGTTAGGCGTGGGTACTCAGATGGATCTATGGTCGCGTCAGAGGGATCACCAAAGGACATGTTCGAGGTATCACTCCCGCAGACAGCCGATCAGAATAGGTGGGCTGCTGAGATCCTCTGGTTCATGGCTGTCAGGGATGCGACCAACACTCAGGTGAGAAGCGGAAGGACTGCGATTACGGCTGTGAACGAGTCTGGAACGGTGGCGTGTACGGCTGTTGATGTGCATTCGCAGGACAACACCCCAACAGGAACGCTCACGTTGGCGTGGACGTGCGCGGAAGACAACGCAGACGCTGTGATGTTCAAGGCGCAGTTCGACTCCTCGATAGAGCCTGAAACGTCGGCATCTCTATACTGGAGCATTGAGTCTCCATGGGTATCGTTCCCAATCCCAGTAGACCAGTAAGGAGGTTTTGAAATGGGTAAGTACGGAAAGACGTACGGTGGAATCTGCAAGCGTGAGGGAGGCGGTTACGCGCCCGGACGTGGAGAGGGCAAGAACACTGCGCCGACGAAGGCCAGCCCGCAGGGCTCCAAGTCTGGCAAGCACGGCAAGAACTGAGCCCTAAACGCAAAAAAGGGGAGGCCGAAGCCTCCCC
>JBDGYW010001000.1:0-2830 GCA_039588935.1 Gemmatimonadota bacterium
CCCCCTGTTGCGAAGCATACCGAGGATGGCCGTAGGCCACCGCAGGTACACCCCATTGCCAGTCAGGGGGATGCGAAAAACGACATTATGTCGGTTTTTCGAGGGATTCCGGGCGTCGGTGCCGTACTTTTACGGCATTCATGTCGTAATATGCCATAGTATACAGACCCCAAAACAGACCCCCGCCTACCTCACCCTGTGAACGCCGCGTTCCGCGTTCGTTAGCTGCCTTACCGCTCCACCTCCACATCCATCACCCAGATGTCACTCTCGTGCTCGGCCACTGTCACGTAGAGGTGGTCAGAGCCAACGGAGAAGTATTGCTGTCCGGCAAGCTCGGCGTCATCGAACACAACTACAAGACGCGGCTCACCGCCCTGCCGAGGAATAGCCCAAATACCTGTCACACCATCCTCATGAATTCCATGGATGTAGATCGTCGACCCGTCATACGAAAATTTCGGACGGCCGGGCGAAATCCTCAGACCGGCTGTCGCCAGATCATAACGCCACAACACCTCTCCTTCTGGCGACACCAGCACCTCCTCCATACCGCTCTCGCATAGCACACCGCTGCCATCCGGTGCCCAGTCGCTGGGGACGCACCGAGTGTCGGCTAGGCGAGTAGCCTCACCCCAGGGTTCGCCAACGGCCTCACGCGAGACAATCCAAGCCTCCTCCCGTCCCGCTCGGTCTGAACGGAACACGATGTCCAATCCACTCGGTGACCATACAGGATGGAAATCAATCTGGCCGTTCGCGAGTTGGATGGGGGTGCCCCCATCCGCTGGAACAACCATCACCGCAGCCTCTGTTCCACCAACGTCACCGAAGAACGCTATTTCACTTGCGTCGGGTGACCAACAGGGGCCACCTTCGTCGGTCGGGCTGTCAGTGACCTGGATCGGGGTCCCACCCTCCAGTCGCCTCTTGTAGATGTCCATATTGCCCCGGAGATTCGAGGCATAGGCGATCCACTCGCCGTCCGGCGATACTTCATGGGACTCGATGACCGCGTTCTCACTAGTCACAGGGCGGCCGTCGGCCACCGATACGAGACCTGAACCGACGGGGTACGACCGGATGTTCTGGCGTACAGTAGCCTTCGCAAACGCCAGTTTCCTGCCCTCGATGGAATACGAGATCGTGTGCGGGTCGATCACCCCCGGCACCTTCCGCGGCTCACCGCGAGGTCCCGTTGGCGTGACCTCGACGACGTAGACCTCTCGCGGACCGTCCCTGTTGGAAACGAACAGCAAGTGATTATCGTCGAGCCAAGCCGGGCTGACATCGCTGAAATTGCCGCCCGTCGCTTGCATCGGCTCTCCACCGTCGCCTGAAACGATCCAGATCGAAGATGCTAGAACGTTGAAGCTATTGAGCCACCACGGGTTTCCACTCACATAGGCAATCCATTTGCCGTCCGGCGACCAGACCAGCGAATGGACTCCCCATGTGACTTCGGCAGTAGTCACGAGCGTGGCGGCGCCGTCGGCCAACGAGAGGGCGAAGATGCTGTCAGGCATCGCGATGAAGGCGATGCGAGAGCCGTCGGGCGACCATGTAGGCAGTGCGGTGCTGCCGGGCAAATCGATCGGGCGGACGGAGCCGCCCAGTCTCCCGGTCTCCATCCACTTACATTGCGAGAGCCGGCGAGGGTTAACGATCCAACCCCATGCGGGTGCGTTTGGACCGCCACAGAAACGAACGAACTCGCCGTCTGCACTCCACGCCGGGAAGACTTCGCGATAATCATGCAGACCCATGGTCGGCACGAGCTCGCCTGCGATGTTCAGCGTGCTTTTTAAAACAACCGTCTGCCGGCCGCCCCGCATGGCCACGAACGCGACCTGACTGCCGTCGGGTGACAACGCTGGTTGCCACTCCACACCCGGCTCGCTCGTCACGGCGCGGATGTTGGACGTGGTGATGGTGATAGGGCTCGGCGCCAGCATTTGCCAGAGCACGACTACCATCACAACAAGCACTGCGAGTGCTGCTACGGTTGGCACCAGTCAGCGTCGTCTGCTCGCTATCCCCGCCATCGGCCGAGTGTCGGTTGGTGTCACCCCTCCGCTCGGCGTCGCCAGTGCCTCCAATTGCGGCAACAATTCCTCGGCGCTTTGCCAGCGGTCTGCTGGCCGTTTTTCCAGGCAGCGCATCACGACAGATGCCAGCGCAGCTGGCACAGTGTCCCGGTGTTTCGTCACAGGCTGCGGCGCCTCGGTCATGTGCGCCGAGAGAATCATCTGTGGCGTGGTACCCATGAACACGGGTCGCCCCGTCAGAAGCTCATACGCCACAGCACCAACGGCATAGATGTCCACGCGCTGATCGAGATGCGGATCGGCAGAGGCTTGCTCGGGAGCCATGTACGTAGGTGTGCCAAGTGCGACGCCTGCAGTGGTGAGCTTCTCTCGGCCCGTCGCCTCACTCACAGCCTTGGCCACACCGAAGTCGGTTACAAGTGCGTGACGACCTCGGAGCATGATGTTCTCTGGCTTGATGTCGCGATGCACAACACCGCGTTCGTGTGCTTCTGTGAGTGCATCAACCACGTCCCGAAGGATCCGCACGGACTCGCCGATCGGCAGCTCACCTTCTTTCGCCAACTTGTCGCGCAAGGAGAGCCCTTCGACGTAGGGCATCACGTAAAAGAGGAAACCATCGGCCTCACCCGAATCATGCAACGGTAGAATGTGTGGATGCTGCAACTGCGCTGCGATCTCGATCTCTTGCAGGAATCTCTCAGGGCCGAGTGCAGCGGCGAGATCTGGACGCAGGACCTTCACCGCAACCTTGCGGTGATGCTTCAGGTCCTCGGCGAGGT
>JBDGYW010001001.1:0-2822 GCA_039588935.1 Gemmatimonadota bacterium
TGTCGATAGTTCATCGGGCCTGTTTCGGCCCACAATGCCAGCTCTTTCTCAAACTGCTCCAGTTTCTCCAGCCGATCCTTCCGGTCGGTATCTTCCTCGGCCTCTGCCAAGCCGGCAACACATGCCAACCCGCCGTAAAAGGAAACCTTGGTGTACAGGTAGTGGGGATTGAGACTGGGGCGGTGCTTGAGTACTTCGTCGACGTGGTCATATGCCGCACCGGGTTCGCCCAAGAGGTAATGCAGTTGCATCTTTAGCAAGCCGTATTCCGCCAACAGCCAATTGTTGCCTGACAGCCGCGACATCATGGTTTCCTCGGAGAACCACTTCCCCTCCAGTCGTGTTGTATTGGCAGATCTCCCGGTGAGGTTTTGTGCGGACTCACCGAGCACCAGGCCCACGTGCAGGGAGAACTGCTGGTCCCTGCTCTGACAAAAACTGATCGCGGGCTCGAGTTCCGCGAGGCAGTGTCCGAGAGGTGTTCCCGATCCCCAGCGCAGCAACGTGTAGTTCAGCAGGCAATAAGAACCCCATTCGAAACTACCGGCCTGCACGGCCATCCGGTGGTATGTCTTGAGTGGAGCTGCCAGGCTGTGGATTGGCTGTATCCAAGACCGGACATTCGCATACTGCATGTTCATTATCTCCGCGGACCTGCCGGGATGAGGGTACTTCTCGAGCAGGTCGACCGCCACTTGCCCGAAGCGATTCCCTTCCTGATACCGTTGCATGAGACAGAGGATAAGAGCGTACTGGGTATACGCAAAGCTTGACATGCTGCTGTTGCCGTACCGGCTGATGAGATTCAACATGGTGTAGACCACCGACGGGAAACGCTCGGGCGTCGACACTATCACCGACGCGGAAACCGCCATGAGAATCTCCATCGCCGCCAGCTTCTCCCTGTTCTCCATTGGGGGCAGGTCACGCAACTCGTCAATGGGCAGTTCAGGCTCGCGTTCGCTGTCCAAGGTGACGTTGAGTCGCTCCAGGTGGCGCTCGGCCAAAGAGAATGCTCTGCCCAGTTCATGCCGAGCGACGCAAGACGTGATCAGCGCCTTGTGGGCGACAGCGGCATCGACAGCTTGTTCGGCATTGGCGGTGATTGCGTCGAACAGTGCTTCGACTTCTTCGTACTGAATGTTCAGCTGACACGCGTCTATCAGTTCGCTATGAACATCAAGCGTCAGGCGGTAGTGATCCCGCCACGCGCCTTCACCCAACAGGGCGAGCCCTTGCTCGAGGTGTGCGCTCGATGCGGCAAACGCGGCGGCCAGTTTGGCTTTGCGGCCGGCGACCAAATTCAGTCGCGCCAATTCCAGTCTCTCCGCCTGGTGGGTTAGCAGCTGCGCACCCTGGTTGTAGTGGGTGACGATATCGAAGATCCGTTCATCTAGTTTCGCCTCGTCGGTGTTGGCAAGCAGCAACCGTGCAATTTCCAGATGTTTGGTGATTCTGCTTTGTTCGTCGATCAGGGTATACGCGGCCTGTTGCACCTGGTCGTGCACAAACTCGTAAGCACCGTCGCGCTCAAAGACATACTGTCCGCTCACGGCTGCGATGAGCAATTGGCCGACCTCTCGCTCTGCAAGGCCTGAGGCCATCGCAAGAGTTGGTACGTCGAATCGATTGCCGATACAGGCGGCGAGTGTCAGAATGTGCCGTGTGTCCTGTGGCAATTGCGCGATCGTCTTGACGAGGAGATCGGCCACGTTGTCTGCGATTCCCTCTGTGTGTATGCCCCTAATATCCCAGTCCCAGCTGTTTACGTTGGCGTCATAGTGGATACGACCGTCGTCATGTAGAGAGGACAGCAACCTGCGCAGGAAGAACGGATTGCCCCGTGTCTTTTCGTAGACGCTCGCGGTAAGCTCCGTGGTATCCTTCTTGGCTCTCAGCGCATCCGACAAAAGCGTGTCGACGGTGTGCGGCTGTAGATTGTCGAGTGTCAGTGTCCGAATTGGGATGCGCTTAGTCTCCTGGTCACCAATAAAGGCCATGAGCGGATGAGACGCATCCACTTCATTGTTGCGGTATGAACCAATAACGAGTAGTCCGGGCCGCTGAAAATCAGACCGGATTACTCCGAGCAACCGGAGCGATGCCGGATCGATCCACTGCAGGTCATCGAGGAACAACACCAGCGGCTGGGTGTCAGTGGCAACGGTCGAGAGAAAGCTCATGAAGACATAGTTGAAGCGGTTCTCAGCTTCCATGCTCTGCAATTGCGGGACAGACGGCTGTGGGCCGATGATCTCTTCCAAGGCGGGGACCACGTCTGTGAGCACCTTGCCCAGATCGCCGAGGGTCGCTCGGATGTTCTCCCGCCACTCGCGGAAGGCTTCTTCCGGTTCGGTCATGATCTGGGTTGCAAGGACCGTGAGAGCCTTGGCGATCCCCGTGTACGGCGTCGTCCTCAGGTACTGGTCGAACTTTCCGTCTATGAAGTAGCCCTGTCTTTCGGATACGGGGTGTTGCATTTCTTCAACGAAAACCGTCTTTCCGACACCGGAATACCCGCCCACAAGCACTATCGACGAAGCTTCCCGGCACGCGCTGTCAAACGCGCTCGCCATTACCCTCAATTCGTCTTCGCGGCCGTAAAGCCTATCGGGGTACTTGAACCGGCCGGTATGATCCGCGTCGCCCACCGGGAAGCTCTCAATGGTATCGTCCGGCCCCAAGCGCTCCAGGCATGTTTCCAGATCGACGTGAACTCCGGCTGCCGATTGATAGCGGTCTTCGGCATCCTTCCTGAGCAGCTTCAAGATGATGTCGCTGATCACCTGGGGGATCTCCGGCGAGACCTCGGACGGCGAGAC
>JBDGYW010001002.1:0-2821 GCA_039588935.1 Gemmatimonadota bacterium
CAAGCGCCACTGCCAGCAAGGACCAGAACACGACTGTGGTGCGGAGACTATTTGCGAGCGCCGCGGACTCCCTTTGTCGCTGCAGGAACAGTGCGAGGCCCATACTTTGCGCAGAAGCCAGTCGCGATTGAAAATCGCCCTCGATCACCCTGGCGCGTTCCAACGCCTCATTAGCGGCTCCGCTCAGGTTCCGATCGTGGTAGGCAAGCGCCTCGTTCAACACACCGGTCAGCTCCGACTCCAGACCCGCGGCTGCCGCCAAGTGCACTCTCATTGCGGTGGGAATGCCTCGGAGGGCCAACGCTGCCGCGATCGCCCTATCCTCGACTTGCGCCAGCCAACTCTGTTGCAGCTCGACGGGGCGCGGCTCAACTCCTTCCACGACTCGCACGAGCCGGGTGATTGCGGAGTCGAAGGCGACGGCGCGCACGCCAAGACCCTCGTACTCCCTGACTAACTGTTCGGTCTCGTTGACGATGGCTCTGGAGTCCCGAACCACCGTGAGCGAGATGGCAGCGAGGGTGGCAACGACATATATCGCCGTACCGACGGCCAGAATCATGAAGATGCCACGCAGTGAGACTGGCTTCACGGTTCAGTTCTCGACAACTTTGTCTGCCCTGATTATGTGGATCGGGTGGCTCCGCTCAGCCAAAAAAGAGATTGGCCCGGTTACCCCAGCGTAGGGCTCACGCGTGACTCCGAGGGAGATCACGTAGTCGCGAACGGCGCCACGATCGGCGCCTCCCTCTCGGACTGCTGTGGTCAGGAGCATCACCGCATCGTGGAAAAGCGCTTCACTGTGCGTGGGCCGTCTGCCGTTCAAGGCGCGGAAGCGCTCCGAAAAACTCCGCGATTCCGAATCCAACGACGTAGGATCCCAGAATACCGTGAGATAGACCTGACTCAGATCGAAGTCAACCGCAGCCCTGATGGAATCCGAAAGCAGCACCCCGTCTCCGGCCAAGAACCGCATGTCCGGATGCACGTCACGCATTATGTCGATCAGTGGAACCGCCGAATGGTCGCGCACTGCCAATATAACCGCGTCCGGCAAGCCACGATCGAGCGCAGCTCGCGCGAGATTCGACAACACCTCCTGTTCTTCCCGCCTGACCATTTGATAGCGAGGTGGGATCGGCACCTCGTCCAGTAGAGTCACGCCCAGCCGCTCCAATTCACCTACCACGCCGTCGCGCAGCCCATAACCATATTCGTCGGTCAGGAAGAACACGAGCACGCGCTGAGCATCCAGCTCCTGGGCAGCAAAACGCGCGATTGCAGCACCCTCCACTGAATCGTCCGGCGCAAGCGTGAATGTCCATTCACCGGCATCGTGCAGACGGCGGCTCGTGCCCGTGGGCACAATTTGGACCACTTCGGCCTCATTGTACATCGGTGCCGCAATGAGGGAGCCGCGGCTACCACCATGGCCTACGACCCCAACGAGATGTTCGATTTCAACAAGACTTGCGGCACGGTTTGCCTCAGTCTCCGGGTCATCCATGCTTCCCCCGCTGTCGTAGGCGAATGAGATGCCGGATTCGCCCCGTTCAGCGAGTAGCTGTTCGGCGATACCGATGTGTCGCAATGCCGACTCGCCGGCACCCACACCAATGACCACACTTTCCCGACCCTTATCACAGCCGGAGACGCAGACAAATAGAACTGCTACGATGATGACCGCACGCATGTTTGACGCCCTACTGAGAGCAGAGTTACACGGTAATGTCGAAGTCCGGATAACACGATTAGCGAAGAGCAAGTTAGCTCAAACCGCCGCGACGACATGTTTGCCCACACCGAGCGCCGGAATCGTCAAGGCACTACTCCGCGCGATTGGCATTCGCATTCAGTTGCCAACAAGACTATCTGCCCTGATGATTCGGACAGGCTGGCTCCGCTCGGCACTGAATGATATTGGGCCGGTCACACCAGGATACGGCTCACGGCTGACACCGAGCGAGTGAATGTAGTCGCGCACAGCTCTACGATCCGCACCCCCATCTCGAACCGCCGTCGCCAGGAGCATAATCGCGTCATGGAATAGCGCTTCCTGGTGCATCGGCGGCCTATGGTGCAAAGTACGGTAGCGTTCGGCAAAGTCCTGAGATGCAGAGTCGGGAGAATCCGGATTCCAGAACAACGTTGCGTAAACCTGACTCAGGCTAGATCCCAGCGGATCAACTAGAGCGCTCGAGATTTGCACTCCATCTCCGGTTACAAAAACCACTTCCGGATGCAGTCCATGAATGACATGGATGATTGTCGCTGCCGATATCTCGCGCACCGCCATTATTACTACATCCGGCCGTCCACGATTGAGCGTCGCAAGAACCAGATTCGTGAGGACTGCGACATCTTCACGCCCCAACAGCTGGTATCGAGGCGGGATTGGCACCTCGTCCAGGAGAGTCACACCCAACCGCATGAGTTCGCCCACCACGCCGTCGCGCAGCCCGTAGCCATACTCGTCCGTCACGAAGAACACTGTCACCCTCTCAGCACCTAGTTCTCTGGCCGCAAACTGCGCAATAGCGGTGCCCTCAACCGAGTCATTCGGCGCAAGACTGAAGGTCCATGGCCCGGCGTCCTGCATTCGGCGACTCGTGCTCGTGGGAGCGAGCTGGGCGACTTCCGCATCATTGTACATCGGTGCACCAATGAGGGAAGCACGGCTTCCACTGTGGCCAACGACTCCCACGAGGCCCTCATACTCAAGAATTCGAGCCGCACGATTGGCCTCGGTTTCCGGGTCATCCAACGATGCTCCGGTATCGTAGGCGATCGTGATTCCGGATTCACCCCACTCGGCCAAAAC
>JBDGYW010001003.1:0-2813 GCA_039588935.1 Gemmatimonadota bacterium
AAACCGCATCTGTTCGGTTTCAATGGTCCCGTCGTTGGCGGTGTCCGTGCTATCCGAAACCCCGTCGATGAAGATTTCCGTGGTGGACTGCGATCCTGTGTCAATGTACGTTCCGGCAAAGTGGTACAAGACACCCACCGTATAGGTAAACGTCGAGACCTGCACCTGACTCGACTGCCTGTGCAGGTTGACCCGGATCGTGTTCCCAGAGCCAGTCCTGACACGGAACTCCAGATTATGGCGAACTAACGTCTGCCCGCTGCCGCCGGTCTTAGGTCGAAACCAGAAGCACCACGTGCCACTTGGGTCCGGCATTCCTGCGATACTCGCATCCGCGTCCACCCGTTCGCTGTTTGCCGACGCGAAGTCTATCACGTGAAACTCACGATCAACGCAAGCAACGTCCAGTCACCCACCAGTTCCGTAAGTCCGGCGGCTCCCGCATTCCGGGTCAGTTCAAGCTGTGCCATTCTACCGGCCACCAATCCAAGCGAGGCCAGCGAGATGGTCTGCTCGTCATACTGGAAAAACTCGTTGCTCGTACCCATTACGATGGTAGTCAGGTCCACCCCGCCACTCCAGGCTTCTACAGCGAGATTGTCCGGCTGCTCTTGCACGTAGAGTCTGGGAACTACGTCCAAGTTGGAAGCTGCCGCAGCCTCGGCTCTGGACCGTAGGCCGATGACGATATTCGTTGCCCCCACCGGAATTTCGATCTGCGCACCGACACCCTCTTCCGTGCCGTCATCGAACCGCCTTACGGTCAAATTGGCATCATTGGAATCTGCCGACTCTTCAGCAAGGGCATTGACAGCCCAATCAGCATTAACCGGGAACTCCAATTGGCCAGAGAAGAGGACGTGCCTCGGGAAATTCAAAGGCAAACTGTCAGGGCTGATATACCGCCCCTCGACATCGGAGGTATCCGTGGTGCGAACCAGCCCGCCAGAAACTTGCAGGCGGCGATTCGAGGCACCGCCGTCGCCAGTCCCAAGCTCCAACTTGTTGCCGACGATGCGGGCGTTTTCATCCCAGCAGTAGAGAGCGGTAGCCGCGATCTGCACCAAGTCGGCAACCGGCGTCGTACCGAGTGTATTCCGAGTTCGGGTGATCCGAATGAGGAAGTTGCCGCCAGTACCGGCCAGCCATCCCGGAACGTCGGTCAGCAGCCACGCGATGACACCCGTGTTTCGGAACTGGCTGGTGCCATCTGCGGGAGTGAACGCCGCCCAAGTTCCTACGCCCGTGCTGTACTCAAAGGTTGGCGCAATGCCGGGATTGCTTGCACCCGTATCGAGGATGACTTCGATCTCGGAGAACTTGGCCGCATCGCCAATCGTCAGCGTGTCATTATCGGCGCTGAAGATGGCGACACTGTTGCCACCCGGCTGATCCAAGTCGTTCGTTGGAGTGCCATCATTGTCCACAAGGTCGGCGTCAGCGAATGACCCTACGGACTGAATCAGCGGGTTGACACCGACGCCAACCTCCACGGCGTCAACTTCAGCGGAACCTTCATCCGTCGCCAATACTTCCAGCGCGACAACACGGCCACCAGTGGTCAGCGTCTCGTCAATGTTGACGAGAGCTACTTCCTCGTCCTCGGCAGCACCAATCGCACCGGCAACATAGGAGAGGTCGATGGCCTTATAGCCGCCGAAACCGGCGGCGTCGGCAATCACGCGCAACGCTTCATCGTCAATCTCGGTGGCCGTGTGTGAGATGATTCCGTTGGAAGCATCGAGACGTAGGTATTCCAAATCGAGGGCCGCATTGATGATTGCGACTACTTGAGCGGGCGTCAGGTCTTGGGGATCTCCGGTCCCGGCACCGCTGGCACGGCCCTTGACCAAAGCCTGAGCCATATTCGCCAGCTTGGTATTGTCTACCGCGTCGTTGTCGATCTCGGTCGTACCAACCGTGTCGAGAGCAGCCAGTGCGGCACTGTCACTGATGTCAGCGAGGGTGTGCGTGTGCGATGTAGGAGCAGCGCCAACATCGGCAGCATCCAATGCGTGTGGATTGCCTGTGACGATGGCCGCGTGAGCGTCACCCGTTGCACCTGCGGCAACAGAGCCGTCTTCCACGTTCAGCAACGCCTGCGCTTCGGCTACAGTGAGGTCTTTCGGATCAGCAGCGCCACCCGTGTCATTGCCTTTAAGCGTACTCGCGGGCATGTTGGCAGATTTGGCATTAGTTACGGCATCCAGCGCAATCGTAGGATCGGGATACAACCCTGTGAGGTCGCCGCCCGCCGCACCAACAGGGGGAGCGCCACCGCCACCACCGGCACCCAGGATGCCTAACGAACCGATAACTCGTAGACTCGCCATCAGCTAGACCTCTAAGGTACGGGGACTCCGGGTTCGATGGCCAGAGTTGCGTAAACTTTGATCGGCATTGCCGTGCCGGTGGACCGGAAATAGACGTTTGGCGTCCAAAGCCCTGCCAGCGAAAAGGATCGGGCAGTCATGGGAACGGTGAGCCAAACCTCGTCTCCGTGCCCCTCGTCTTTGATGCTCACCTCGAAATCATCCGAAGCGTCACCTTCCACGTAAAAGCCTGTGATTCTGACGTTATCCCCGACCAGTGAGGCGGCTAGAACCGACTCGACCGCCGGACTTACATCCAGCGTGAAATTCCTGGTCAGGTTGGGAGACTTGCCGCCGATTTGGGCCGCTTCCCGAATCAGAATAGAGCCTTGGGCTCCCTGCACATCTGGCATTACTTGGCTCCTGTCTCCGGCTGCTCGTCATCGGAGTCGAAGTATACCGCATCCTCTGCGTATTCGCCAAGTGGCAGTTCCTCGACCT
>JBDGYW010001004.1:0-2811 GCA_039588935.1 Gemmatimonadota bacterium
GACCGTGAACAAGCCCCCTGAAACACCACCGCGCCGCGTGGTCGTTGCACCGGACGTCGTCGCGAAGAGCTTCCTTGGGCCGGAATGCCGAACTGTGCTGGAACTCTGGCGCGACGCGAGGATACAGCTCGTGGTCACGCGCGAACTGCTGGTCATCTACCTGAAAGTGCTCCGCGATCTCGGCATACCCGAGGCGCAACTCCACCAGTGGGCGGTATGGTTCACCGCGAACGATAAGTCTGTCGTCCTGTCGGAGCCTAACGCGGGCGAGATGACTCTCAGCGAGATTCTGCACGACGCGGCCCGTCGCGGGAACGCGGAGGGGATCGTCTCAACGAAAACATCGCCCGACGTGGACACGACGTGGATCCTCGTGGACGATTTCCTACCGGACTACAGCGGGGATTGCTGAAAAGGGCAAGATGCCCGGCCTACCTGCTTTGGTTGGTGCTCGCCTCTCAGTGGAGCGGAAACCTCTCGTTGACAAGTTGCTGCGCCTCCTCGCGTGTTGAGATGGCTCCGTCGAGTTGGGCGTCCTCCACTGCGGTAAGTATCTCTGAGAATAGCGGTCCGGGCGCGTACCCCATGCCGATGAGGTCCTTGCCGCGCAAGAGCGGCTCGGGGCGTATCTGCTCGGCCCCCAATTCCTCGAGCTTGCGTTTGCAGAACTCCCACGCCTCCAGCTCGCCGTGACTTGCCACGCAATCGAGCCGGTAAAGATCGAGAAGCTCGTCGAAATTGTCCGACCGCAGGAACCGTTTGAGCGTGCTATCCCTCATTCTCAGCACGTCCTTGAACCGCATATGTTCCGCGACGAGATGTTGAACGCGCTGTATGGTCTTTCTCGAACATCGCAGCCGCTTGCATATCTCGCCGGCCATTTCCGCGCCGATCTTGCAGTGATTGTCGAACCGTATTCGCTCGCGTACCGCGAATGTCGGCGGTTTGCCGACATCGTGAAGAAGAACGCCGAGGGCCAGCGTCTCCGTTGGTGCGTCCATCTTCTCGATCATCAACATCGTGTGGGTGAAGACATCCCCTTCCGGATGGAACCCGCTCGGCTGCTCGACACCTATCATGTCGGCGACCTCCGGCAGAACCTCCCTGAGGAGCCCGCTATCGCGCATCAGCTCGAACCCGCGCCGTCTGTTCTTGTCAAGCAGTACCTTGATGATCTCGTCGCGTATGCGTTCCCAGCTTGTCTGCGTGACCTTTGTCGCGAGCTTGCACATGGCCTCCCACGTGCCTGGGTCGATCTCGAACTCGAGTTTCGCAGCAAAACGCACCGCTCGCAGCAGGCGCAGCTTATCCTCCTCGAACCGGTCAACCGCATCGCCTATTGTGCGGACACCAGCTTTCTCAATGTCAGCTCGCCCGTCGCCGAAATCGATAATCTCGTCCTTCGCCGGGTCATAGAACATGCCGTTCACGGTGAAATCGCGACGGTGCGCATCCTTTTCCGGCGATGCGTAGTCGACCTCGGACGGACGACGCCCGTCGAGGTAAGGTCCCTCGGTCCTGAACGTGGCAACTTCGAAATCCTGCTTATCGAGGATGACCTTCATCACACCAAACGACACGCCGACAGGCACGGTCTTGGAGAAAAGCTTCGCCACATCTTCAGGGCGGGCATCGGTAGCGATGTCAACATCCTCCGGCACCCGGTTCATCACCATATCACGCACGCATCCCCCCGCGAGAAACGCCGCGTACCCGTTCTCGGCGAGTCTGCCCGCTATATGAAGCGCGCGTTCCGTCATCGGCTCGTTGGCTTTGAGCCATTGTCGCGCGTCAGCAGGATAAGGGTTCTTGCCCACACTCTCTGCTCCTATAGATCATCGAGATCCCAGGGGTCGCGTACGGGACGATTGAGCATCGCCTGGGCCAGCGAATTACCCACGACGCGCTCCTCTTTCGGGTCCCATTCGATGGTCTTGTTAAGTCGTATGGCTACATCGCACATGTGGCTGATGGTATCGGAGCGGATGGCCGCCTCGAAGGGGCTGATGCATTTCTCCCTGGATTTCATGCAGGCGATGAAATCGTCGGGATGGCCTTTGCTCCTTCGCAGGGGGACATCGCCGGATTTAAGTTCGATTCCTCGCATCTTGGGATCGCTCGTGTGGAAGTCACCACGGTCGACGCTGACCCAGCCTTCAGTCCCGAAGAACGTCGTCCCGTGGTCGTGCCATCTGCGATACTTCTCCACCACCGGCTTGGCTACCTCAGGCGACATGAATCGCATCTTGAGCCCGTTCGCATAAGTGCATTCCATGTCCCACGCATATATGGTGTCAAACAGACCTTTCTCGGGTATCGTACCTGTTCCCTCGTAGCGCACGGGACTTGTGTCATCGGCGTCGAGACCCCATTGGGCAATGTCCAGCGAGTGAGCGCCCCAACCCGCAATGAATCCCAGGGCGTAATCGTAGGTGTGCCACGCGCCCAGGTTGGTGCACCGGTCCGCTGTGTACGGTTTAACCGGCGCCGGCCCGAGCCACCGTTCGTAGTCAAACCCCTCCGGTGGGTCGATTGGCTTTTCCGAGCCGAAGGGTTCTGCCGGAGGCTCGCCATAGTCGATCGTGATATCATCGCACCATGTCTCAACACGCTCAACTTCGCCAATGTAGCCGTTGCGGACAAGCTCGCACGCCCGTCGGAATTGCCATTGGGAGCGCTGCTGGGTGCCGTACTGGAAAACCACCTTGTTCTTCCGCACGGCCTTCCGAAGTTTCCAGGCCCACTCCATGCTCACGCCGAGCGGCTTCTCGACGTACATGTCTTTCTTCGCGCGCGCCGCCGCAATCGCAA
>JBDGYW010001005.1:0-2809 GCA_039588935.1 Gemmatimonadota bacterium
CGTCTGGGTCGTAGTCGACTTCCTACGCCCTCGACGAGCAACTGCCACGGACAAAACGGCTTTGGTCATAGCAGGGCCGATCGACCGGTTCGAGTCCGGGTCCGTCACAGCGTTCCCCGAGGGGAAATTCTACCTGGTTCGGCTGAACGATGGCGGCTTTCTCGCTCTTGCCAGAGAGTGCACGCATCTCGGGTGTACGGTTCCATGGATGGCCGACGAGAACCGATTCGTCTGCCCATGTCATTCATCCGCTTTCGATGTGTACGGTGATGTCTTGGACCAGCCGGCACCTCGGGCACTAGATCGCTATGCGATCCGTATCGAGAACCGAATCGTAAAGGTCGACACGACCAAGGCTCTCAGACGGAGTTCCTTCCAGCCACACCAGGTGACGCGCGCGTGAACCAACAGGCAATGGAGGCGCACGACTTGCGACGCTGGTCGTTGCTGGGCTTCTGGGCATCACTGGCCATTGTGTCCTCCATTCCCCTGTATCTGGTCAGGGAGAGGATTATTGGCGGTGGGGAGGGTGCATCGTCGCCTCTGACAGCTGGTTTCGTCGGCCGCGAGAGCTGCCTCTCCTGTCACCAAGTCGCCTTCGAAGCCTGGCTGGGTTCGGACCACGACAATGCCATGGATGTCGCGTCCGACTCTACTGTCATCGGCAACTTCGCGAACGCGGTCTTCGAGTACGAGGGCGTTACCAGCGAGTTCTATCGGCGTGACGGTCACTACTATGTAAGCACCGTGGGGCCCAGTGGGGAGCCTGACGAGTTCGCGATTGCCTACACATTCGGGATCGACCCATTGCAGCAGTACCTGATCGAGTTTCCGGGTGGACGCCTACAATCGCTTACGACCGCATGGGATGCAGTGCGCGGCGAGTGGTTCCACCTCTATCCGGAACAAGACATTCCCCCCGATGATTGGCTGCACTGGACCAGGGGCGGGCAGAACTGGAACGGCATGTGTGCCGAGTGCCACTCAACGAATCTGGTCAAGGGCTACGATGCAGCCACCAAGACCTTCGAGACCACATGGTCCGAAATCGACGTGAGCTGTGAGGCCTGTCATGGGCCAGGATCACGACACGTCACCTGGTCCGAGTTGCCACCAATGGCTCGGCCTCCAAGCGAGAACTTCGAGCTTGCCGTCACGACCACCGATATCACTGCCCGGCAGCAGGTGGAGTTGTGCGCGCCGTGCCACTCGCGCCGCTCGGAACTGGGCGACTACGATCACAGGGGCATGGCTCTTCTGGACAGCCAGCTCCCGGCGGTGCTGCGCGAAGGTCTTTACCACCCTGACGGTCAGATTTTGGAGGAGGTGTACGTCTACGGATCGTTCGTCCAGAGCAAGATGTACCGCAACGACGTGCGCTGTAGCGATTGTCACGACGTCCACAGCCTCCGTCTAGTTGAGGAAGGAAACCGGCTCTGTCTTCAATGTCACCGAGGTGATACGTACGACAGCTACGAACACCACTTTCACCGGAAAGTCTACCGGGGTGAACCAAGCGACGGTGCTCTCTGTATGAAGTGCCACATGGCCGAACAGCCGTTCATGGTAGTTGACTTGCGCTCGGACCACAGCCTGAGGCTGCCGCGCCCCGATCTCACGCTCGAAATCGGCACACCTAATGCCTGCGGTCAGGTGGGGTGTCACGACGATCAGACAGCTCAATGGCAAGCGAGGTACTACCGGCAGTGGTACGGCGAGGCAAAGAAACCTCATTACGGCACGATCATCGCAGCGGGGCGTGAAGGTGCTCCGGAAGCACGCGACGATTTGATACGGCTTGCGGGCGATGACTTGTACCCCGCGATCGTGCGGGCAACCGCGCTTTCGCTCTTGGCCTCCTATCCCAGCGAAGAGAGCACCGCAGCCTTCAACCGAGCATTAGCGGACGAAGAAGCCTTGATCCGGCACACTGCGCTATCGAGCCTGAACCTGTCCACTGCGAAGGAGTTTATCGAGTTAGTGACGCCGCTGCTATTCGACCCGGTGAAGGCGGTGCGGCTCGAGGCTGCCACGAGCCTTGCCGGCACACCCACGGAGATGTTGGAACAGTATCAGCAAGACGCACTGGCCGAGACACTGAACGAGTATCGTGAGACCATGGCGTACTCGCTCGATTTCGCATATGCCGGCTACAATTTGGCTAACCTCGCCGCTCGGCTGGGCGACGCGGCACAAGCCGAACAAAATTACCAAGCGGCTCTCGAGATCGACCATCTGTTCCATCCAGCCAAGATCAACCTGGGGATCCTTTACAACTCAACAGGTCGGAACGCGGAAGCTGAGCAGCTGTTTCGTGAGGTTTTGACCGCGGATTCCGGACAATTGGAGGCCGCCTACCTTTTGGGCTTGCTGCTCGCTGAACTCGGCCGTATTCATGAAGCGGTCGAGTTTCTGGGACTTGCATCGACCGGTTTGCCCATGCGGAGCCGGGCGCACTACAACTACGGTCTGGCGCTCCAGTCTGTGGGACGTTTGGCTGAAGCGGAAGGGGCTTTGCTCGAAGCGTTGGGCGTTGAGCCGGCCAACTACGACTACCTGTACGCCCTGGCCGACCACTACGTCAATCGTAGACAGTGGCGCCAGGCGCTTTCCGTGGCCGACAGAATGATCGCGGCACAACCGGGGAATCGACTCGGTTCGGAGATTAAGTCGATGGCCGAGCGAGAGCTGCGGAGGGGCTGAGCGAAGCAGCTCGCCAGTCATTCGAGCCGCCCCAACCGAAACTCTCCTTCCCCACCCCACTTGCGTCAACTCGCTCCACTCTTTAATGTATACATTGTAGGCATTC
>JBDGYW010001006.1:0-2798 GCA_039588935.1 Gemmatimonadota bacterium
GGTACCGTATCAATCGCCGATGGGCACCCAGTGACCAGCGAAAATGCTGTCATCGAAACCCACGACATCTCGCCTGATGGCGAGTGGATCGTCTACCAATCAACTCTCCGAGGCAATGCGGACATCTACACCAAACGACTTGACGGTGGCAGCCCGATACCGATCACCGACAGCCCGTTAGGTGAGTATTATCCCCGATGGTCGCCCGATGGAGCCGAGATCGTGTTCTTCCGGCAAGATGGGGCTTCGTTAACGGTGATGGTCATTCCTGCGGAGGGCGGCATCCCCTACGAGGTTTGCAGCGGCACATACGGCACTTGGTCGCCAAGTGGGCTGGCGATTGCTTTCGAGTCAGCCCGGGCAGGGCAAGAAGTGATAGGGATTGTGTCGCGTGACACCGTTGGAGGCACCTGGGGCGAGCCTACTCAGTTGACCGACTTTGTATGCCGATTCGCGGATTGGGCACCGGATGGCAGCGGTGTGTTGTGTCAGACGTACGCAGGGATGGTGCCAGAGGAGATGGTGCTGGTGACGTGGGAGGGAGAAGTCCTATGGCGCTACGATCCCTCAGAAGCCGGGCTAGATGAACTCCGCCATCCGAGGTTTTCCTGGGACGGCTCGACGGTCTACGGTAACGGAATCCACGAAGATGGTTCAGAAGGGATTTGGGCAATTCCTCCGCAGGGCGGCGAGCCGAAACTCGTGGTTACGTATGATGGTGTTGAAATCAGTGGCTTGCGCTTCTTCTCCGTCGGTCCCGAGAACCTCCACGTTACGGTGGGAGAGGTCGAGAGTGACATCTGGGTAATGGATGTGGAGGTGGAGCGGTAGGGGATAGCCGGCCGCTGCTTCATCAGTTCTCACTGCTAAATCGGGTGAACCCGCGGCTGCTGCGCAGAGGCTCCGAATCGCATGCCTCGAGGACTCAACCCCGGAACCGCCATGTTCTTCTAAGCGCCTACAACACAACGTTTGGCAGGATTAAAGTGCACTCTCGTACGGGTAAAACCTGACCGATGTCTGCAATTCGCAACTTCATGCCATTGATCTTGTGTTGTCAATGATGAATATGTAATTGCCAATTGTTAATTGGCAATGTATAAATTTAATATGTCAATGATATTATTTTATTGCCATTTGCAAATACTAAATATACTATTGACTTTTATTCAAATATGTTTGTCTATTATATTATTGTAGCTGTTATTTAAACATGTGTATTTGACTATTGATAATATGCACATGACATTTGTGCCACGGCAATAGGCTATCGACTAAGGAGAAGTTCGTGAGAAGATTTCCGCGTAGAGAAGCTGAGGTTGCCGAATTGGCAAGGCAGATCGTCGTCGGTCTTGGCGAGAACCCGTACGACTTTCCATCGCCACCGCTGGCCCCCGGGGAACTTCAGAAGCTGCTGGAGGCTTACGATGAGGCGCACCTGGATGCCGTGGCAGCCCGAGCAGCGTTTGCTCAAGCAGTGAGCGACAAAGACGAGGCCCTCCAGGCGCTCATTCTCGGAATGAAGACGGATCTGCGCTACGCCGAACTCGCGGTGAACTACAGCAACACGAAGTTGAAACCGCTCGGTTGGAGAAAACGGAAAGAGCCTTCACCGATGCAACCTCCCGGGGCGGCAAGAAACCTGGAGGTGAAACGGGAAGGCCTTGGGTGGGTGTCGCTAGACTGGAAGAAGCCCAAGGACGGCGGTCCGGTTGCGTTCTATCAACTCCTGGTCCGGCACCACGGAAAGGGCGAGTGGCGAGAAGCTGGCCGGTGTTTTGAAACCGCGATCATGCTGGAAAACCAGGAGCGCGGAGTGGAGCTGGAGTACTGCGTCGTCACCGTGAACAAAGTTGGCGAGGGGTTGGAGAGTAACTCGGTGACGGCGTTGCTGTAGCTAGCATACGACGCGCAGCACCTCAAGGGTTCTCGGTATCTGAATCCTCCAGGAACAGCTCTTCCACCTCCGTTATCATCGGTCGCGGGGTCTTATGAACCCGTAGCTCGAACACGTCAGGCCGCGCATAGTGCCCAACCGTATCCAGTTGAAAACGCGGACCCGTAATCAAGTCTCGGCGCACCTCGGCATAGAGAATCGTCTCTTCCTTCTCGGCGGGACCTGCAACGATCTTCCCGTCGGGATCGACGATCACCGAGAGCCCCGGGTTAACCCAGTCTTCGACTGACTGGAGATACTCTTCCTTGAAGCTGAGGCTGTCGGGGATGTCATCCTTCGCCATCGCCGAACAACTGCCGACCACAAAACACCTTCCCTCTTTCGCGGCGTGCCTCATGGTCGACAACCACGGCTCACCGCGGTCCCAAGTGGGAGCGACGAAGATCTCGGTTCCCCACGCTGTCATGGCGTACCTGGCGAGCGGCATGTAGTTCTCCCAGCACAGCAGGCCGCCGACCTTTCCAAAGGGAAGATCGTACACCTCCAGGTCGCTGCCGTCGCCCTGCGCCCAGACCAAACGTTCCCCGGCGGTGGGAATGAGCTTTCGGTGTTTGCCACGGATCGAGCCATCCGGCCCAATGTAGAGCAGCGTGTTGTAGAGGGTGGAGCCACTGGTCTCGACGTTGCGTTCGTTGATGCCGATTGTGACTGCCACTCCCGCGTCCTTCGCAGCCTGACAGAGACGGTCTGTCGTTTCACTCGGCACAGTGACAGCGTTCTCAACTAGGAGCGCGAACAGCTCGCGCAGCGGAGCCGTGTGCCCCGATGGTACGAACCAAACCCAGACGGGGTATCCGGGTAAAAACGCCTCTGGGAAAGCCGCCAACACCGCCCCCTCATC
>JBDGYW010001007.1:0-2795 GCA_039588935.1 Gemmatimonadota bacterium
AGCCAGCTCTTATCGCCGTTGATGCCCACCAGATTCTTGAGGTTCACGGTGATTCCAGCTTTCTCGTGGGTCTTCAGCTTGGGCACGTTGATGAACACGTCGGCTTCCAACATCGAGTTGCACACATAATACTGATGTACCCCCTTGCTATGGTGGTCGACCGTACTGCCGATGTCATAATCGGATACTGCGAATCGGGGTTGACCCGATTCGCACAACGGCTCGAGCCAGCTTTTCGATCCCAGATCGACCATCGTGTAGCCGCGCGGATCGCCTTCCTGGCTGATTGTCTCTTCGAAGAAGAAATCGTCGCCGGGCGAGGTCTGCCGCATGGGACGCATGTCAATGAGTTCTATGTCGACGCCGCGCTCGTCGCGGAAGTACTCCACCAACGCCTGCAGCCCGTTATCATGGACGATACGCTGAAAATCGGCACTTTGCAGCGGCACGTCACCAATAACGATCTTGCACGAGGAACCGCCCGCGAGAACACAGTAGTCTAGCAGAGGCCGCAATACTGATGCGTTCGTAACCACGCAGTTCGACCCTTCGACTACAGGCATCTCGTGCAGTACAAGGTTCGGCTTAACCATGATCGTATCCCCCGCACGGATGATGTCCGACAAAGGATTCCACGCCGAGGTTCCGAGCCGTTGCGCGTCCATCCCCAGTACAGCGAACAACTCTCGCACGGCCGCATAGGTCGTGTTGGTCCCGCCGGATTTCAGGCCCAGCGACCGGAGCTCTGGATACTCGTCACCCGGCTGGAACGGCGCATCGAGTGCGTATCGAACGTCAGTGTCAGCAATTAAAGCAACTGTGTCTTCCACACAAGCGTCTCCCTATCGCGTGGCAGTCGTCCGACGCCACGCCTTTAGTGTAGTCCCTCTTCGGTGAAAAGGCAACATTATCCTCCGCCTCGGCATTCCGGCATCCATACCTGATAAGAGCACCTAGTCCGCTGCCTCCCCCTTCGACCATATCGACACATCCTTACTGCTGCACAGCTGTCCGCTAGTCCAGGTAGCCTAGACCTCTCAACCGCGACTCCAGAGATTGCTGTTCGGCGCCGCTCCTTGTTTCCGTGTCTATGGTTTCGGTGGCGTCGACCTGGCTGTATTGAATCTCGGATTGAGCGAGTTCAGGCGTAAACAACTCATGCAGCGCCCGTCCATCGAGCCCACGAGGTAGCCTCAGCCCGAGCCAATGCAGCATCGTGGGCAGGAGGTCGCACATGTCGGCGCCAGAGGCCGTCTTGCCACTGGTCATTCCAGGACCGGCCATCAGCACGATCCCTTCCGGCGAATGCGCCCCCGGGATCATTCCCGGCTCGGGGTCAGCGACAATGTGTCCCGCCGGACACCTCTTTCCCAGAATCGAGTAGCCCGCCGCAGGTACCGGAACAACGTCCGGCGCGTTGGACACAGCCCGCCCGCTGTACACTTCCTCCCGTTTGGCCACGTCGGCAAACACGCGCGAACCGTCCTCGTCCTTGACATCACGGAGATGTTCGATCACCAAGTCTCGAATTCCCTCGTACTCATCCCCCGGTTCAACAACGCCGTCCCGTTCGCGTCCCTTCAAGTTGACGCATATACCGGGATACAACCCCCCGTATGTGCCGGACGTAAAGGCCCTCGAAGCAGTGAAGTCTATCGTGCTCCGACGCTGCCTGTTTACCATGGCCAGGAACCGTCGGCGCGTCTGGAATCTCGCGTGGATATGCAACCAGTCAAGTCTCTCGAACAGGGCTTTGGCGTGTTGTACCGCTCTCTCACGTATGCCAGCAAACCGCGATGACGGGAAATAGTCGAGCACCCCTTCTCTCACAAGCAGCTCGTCAAGGTACACAACTCTCCTTGTCCGCTCTGAACCGTGGTCCGACAGCATGACGATCGGAATGTCAGGTCCGGCTTCCTCTACGAGCCGTTGTACCGCCGCATCGACCCGGGCGTAGAACTTCTCCAGGAGCGCCACAAGTGAACGCCGTACCCCCTTACCGATGACAATACCTTCCTCTATCAGATTCATTGCAGCGTGTTGTATTACGTCCGTCTGGCAAAACACGGTCGCGAACACGTCCCACGGTTCCTCACGCATCAGGTACGAGCACACATCGGACTGCTGGTCAAGCCACCGTAACAGCCTGTCAACCAACCGGGGAGGGTCGTATCGGTAGTGTACCCATTCGAACGTGAACATGTAGTTGGGCCAGCGCTCCCGGATTCGCTCCTTAAGCTCCGGCGGGTGGCAGAAGTCCTCTGCGGACTCGGGAGTCAGCAGACCGGATATCATGAACCCGTCGAGGGGTTTGACCGGATAGGTCATCGGTACATTGACGAGCCCGACCTTCAGGCCGGCGTCGTTCAGGTAGTTCCACAGGGTGCGGTTCTTAACAGCCGACCCGTCCACGTATCGGGCGTCGTACGTGGCGGGGTCGTGCATCCAGAAGTTGTAAAGCCCGTGCACTCCGGGGCTCAGCCCGGTCAAGAAGGAGGTCCAAGCCGCGGCCGTCACCGGCGGCACTGTGCTCCGCAGAACAGCTCGCGATCCTCTCTGCGCCAGACTCTTCAAGAAAGGCATGCAACCTCGTTCCATCAGAGGATCGAGCACACGCCAGGTGCCGCTGTCAAGACCGACTACAAGCATCTTCTTCTTCGATGAGATCACACTTCTCCTCTTTCTGTAACTTCTGGGTTACGGGAGAACTCCCGATAATCCGCGAACAGGATCGTTCTGAACAGTACAAGCAAGAGTACGGCAGTTGCGCATCCGAACAGAAAAAGCCGCACGAT
>JBDGYW010001008.1:0-2795 GCA_039588935.1 Gemmatimonadota bacterium
TGAGCTGGTAGGCCAGCTCGGCACCGATTCCGGGTGTGAAACCCTCCACGGCGGGATGGACGTGGTACCCCTCGGAGGTGATGTACCATCGGTCGTTGCCGACAAACGGCTTCATGGCGACCAGATGCAGATTCACTCGCCATGGACTGGGAGTCTCCTGGGCGAACAGCAAGGCCCCGGATGCAAACAGAAGGAGGCAGGTGATGAGAATAGAGCGTGACAAGGCCGCATAAGGAGTGAGCACGGTCTTCTTCCTTCTTCTCAATTTGAGGGCTTGGGCCACGGGGCTGTCAGGTGTCGGGTGATCTCGACAGCCCGCCACGTTCCTTCTGTAGGACGGAGATGCGTCGACTCTCGCGAGGCCCATCTACCTCCTACAACGGCTGGCAGGAGGTGGGACTACCATAGGAGGATCACTCCTCCCGCAGGACCTCCACCGGATCGATACGGGTGACGCGGCGGGCCGACAGGTAGCTGGCGAGCAGCGTCATGGCGGCCAGGAAGACGAATACCACTACGAATACCAGTGGATCGCGCCCGTTCGTGTTGACCGGAACGCTGCCTATGAAGTGCATCGCTCCGAGCGATGCGGCCGTCCCTGTGTTTCAGTCGGCGCAGGGATGCAGACAGAGGCCACTGGAAGACTCGCCCCGGCTCCGATTGGCTTATTCACGGTAAGGGGTATCTCGGGTAACGCTACCATTGAGTATGGTGAAGTCCCGAACGGTGTTTGGAAGAGTCTGTGACTGTCCCACGACGTGTTACTCCTGCAGGGGCCCACGGCACCGGTGCCAGCAGTTGACCGGAACGTTCGACCCCATACCTTTGCCGGCCACTGCTTGAGGGACAATCTCCAGGGCTTCCTCTACCGCTCGCTGGAAGCTGCTTCAGCTGTATCCGTGTCGAAGTCGATAGGTGTTCGATGAGGTTCACCTCGCTGACGTTCGCCCTCTTCTTGATCGCGGTGCTCTCGCTGTACTGGAGCATCGGTCGTCGTCGTGCCCAGAACGCTCTGCTCATCGCCGCATCGTACTGCTTCTATGGCTGGTGGGATTACCGCTTCTGCGCCCTGATGGTCATCTCCACCTTCATCGACTACTCCGCTGGCTTCGGCCTGGAGCGATGGAAATCTACCCGCGTGCAACGGCTGCTCCTTTTGTCCAGCTGCCTGGGCAACCTCGGCATGCTGGGCATCTTCAAGTACTTCAACTTCTTCGCAGAGAGCTTCCAGGTGCTTGCCAGCAGCGTGGGTTGGCGGGTCGACTTCACCACTCTCAACGTAATCCTGCCGGTCGGTATCAGTTTCTACACTTTCCAGACGATGAGCTACACGATTGACATCTACCGTGGCCGCCTCAACGCCACCCGATCGTTGATCGACTACGCCGCCTTCGTCTCCTTCTTCCCCCAACTGGTGGCAGGCCCCATTGAACGCGGCCGGCGACTGGTGCCTCAGTTCCAGCAGCCCCGGTCCCTCTCCTACGATGACGCGGTGGACGGCTGCCGTCAGATCCTCTGGGGCCTCTTCAAGAAAATGGTGATCGCCGATTGGCTCGCCATCGCGGTCAACACCGTCTACGCTCAACCCAGCGCGTGGAGCGGCCCACAGCTGGCAGTCGCAGCATTCTTCTTCGCGTTCCAGATCTATTGTGATTTCTCAGCCTACTCCGATATCGCTATTGGGACCGCACGACTTTTCGGCTTCCAATTGATGCGAAATTTCGCCTTTCCCTACTTCTCTCAGAACCTCGCGGAGTTCTGGCGACGTTGGCACATTTCGCTGTCCACGTGGTTCCGAGACTACGTCTACATTTCGCTCGGGGGCAACCGGGTCGGCCGGCACCGACTCATGTTCAACATCATGGTGACCTTTCTCCTGAGCGGCCTCTGGCACGGCGCCTCGTGGAATTTTGTCATTTGGGGTGCCATCCATGGTGTGGGCGTCATCCCTGTGATCACCGGAAGCAGAGAGGTTCTTCATGCCGTCGATACGCCTTGCGGTGAGAGCCTCTTTCCCCGCCCCATAGTACTGGTGAAGGTCGTGGTGACTTTCGTGATTACGATGCTCGCCCTTGTCTTCTTCCGCGCCGCCACTTTCCACGACGCCACGCTGATAATCGGTCGCATCTGCACCGGCTGGTTCCAGACGGGCGCGTATGCGTTCCACGCGCTGGGCTGGGCAGGCGTCGCGGGGGTCATCAGCATCCCGAACCTCCTGTTGGTGGAGTGGTTGACGCGACAATACCCGCACCCCTTCCACGCGATCACCAGGTGGCCACGCTTTGTTCGCTGGTCCATCTACACCGTGG
Source organism: Gemmatimonadota bacterium (assembly GCA_039588935.1). GTDB lineage: Bacteria > Gemmatimonadota > Gemmatimonadetes > Gemmatimonadales > GWC2-71-9 > JBDGYW01. The sequence continues at coordinate 2,310 of JBDGYW010001008.1, forward strand.
TCATCTGGAGCATCCCGTGGCTGCTGCCGCCCAATACCTCGGCCTTCATCTATTTCCAGTTCTGAGGCGTCAATGAAGCACCATGTCCTCGAGGTCGGGCTGTTCATCACCCTTCAGGTCATCATCTGTTCGGGCCTTTTCGCGTTCTACGAACCGGACGCAAACTCCTATCTGGCCAGCAGCCTGGACAAATACGAACGGGCAGTCTCGACGCCAGGCCCACGCATTCTGATGCTTGGCGGCTCCAGCGTGGCGTGGGGTACGCATTCCCCGATTGTAGAAGAGGCTACGGGGCGCTCGACCATCAATCTTGCTTACCACGGCGGCACCGGCCTGAACTTCCGCATCCGGGAGGTCGAAGGCTTCGGCCAACCCGGGGATCTCGTCGTACTCTCCATTGAATACATCGATCTGGACGACCAGGTCGACGGTCTGCTCCTGTGGAGGATCTTTGCGAGCAACTCCTCCACCATCTCACTCCTCTCG
>JBDGYW010001009.1:0-2789 GCA_039588935.1 Gemmatimonadota bacterium
GATCTCCCGTTTCTTGGTCCAGTTGATCTGATAGCTCAGCGACCCGTTCATCGTACGGGAGGTGTCGCGGACCGTGGGTGAGCGTGACATCTGCTCGCTGAACGCAAAGCTCGTGGTCATCTTGTCGATCGTGTATTTGAAAAGTGGATTCTGGGACCCCTTCTTACCCAACGAGGTGCTGAACGATCGAGTGACTCGCTGCGAGCTAAGGCTGTCGCGCAACGCCGGCTCGGTGAGTTCGGTATCCCCGTTGGGCGTGTACCGCGGGACCGACATCGACTTGCTGTAGTTCCCCGACACCGGAATGGAGAATCCGAACAACGGGATGAAGTGTTCGACGCGTGTCTTGGCGTTCACGGAGAAAGATTCGTTGTTCACTCCACTCCCTCGTCGCGCACGCAAGCCACGAAAATCGGCGTCCGTTCTCTGCCAGCTGCCGCCCAAGCTGAGGACGCCGCCTCCGATGTTTAAGCTTGCCCCGACGCGTTCGGCGAATCCGATGTCGCGGCGTACGGCGCCTGCGTAGATATCATCCAGCCAGATATCGCCGGAGAATATCTGGCCTGTTTCGCTGACGTTACTCAACCCTGCGTAGATAAACCGGACGTCGAACAAGTTAGGTTTATTGATAACCCGAACGGCGTACCGTCGGTTTCTGTCTTCAATATCCCGTATGGTCCCACTGACGTCGAACACAGAATCAGTCTGCGCGAATTTGAGAGAAGTAAGGTCAGGGATTTCGATGTGCACATAGGCCCATCCGGTGAGGGGATCGAAATATTCTTCCGTGATCGGAAACCTGATTTCGTACAAGTTGTTTTCATCGAACGCCAGACGCAAAAAATACTCGAGGTCTTCGTTGAACTGATCCCTGTCGGAGTGGACCCAGAAACTGAGGTTACGGTAACTCGTCAGATCGAGACCTCTCCCAATTAACTGTTTGAATACGCGAATAGAAGTCTGAGGGTGGAGGCTATCGAACTTGATGAACATCGATTGTTCTTTTTCGAAAACGTTGTTTTCCTCGCGCGGTATGTACGGCGGAGAATAACGTGCCGGATCACTCTTGTTGCTGATCGCGCCGACGGTGAACTCGGCGGCCACCGTGGAGTCTGCCGGAATAAGCTCTCCGGCGAGGCCGCGAACGCCGTCCAGTTCCCACCGGTTACCGACGACCTTCACCTCTGCGAACTGGAAACGGTACCGACCAGGATCCGCGTAGTCCTGGAAGACGGAATTGATGTCGTCCACCCACACGCGGATGTGTCGAACCTGTTCGAACTGCGGCTCAACGCCATCAGGCGCAACGATCGTCGCTTCCGACAACTTGATCCGGTAGAGTCGCCACGAGTCACGGCTGTGGTTCGCATCGTTGAAGCCGTCGTAATGGGGAAACGATTCGCGGATATCGACAACCGCGGTATCGGACAGATCGATAACGTAACTGTAGTAACTGTTGAAGGTCTCCATTTGACCGGACCGGTCGAGATCCTCGGTATCGTGGATAAGGTTTTTTTCTGTGCCATTAACCTTGGTAAATCGTCCGTTGATTCTCTGCGGCAGGTAGTCGTCTCCGTTGAGATCTGCGTCGGAACCTCCGTCGCCTTCCACGTCCCTCGCCAGGCCGGAATTACTGACGCAATCCGGCATCATGTTGAACGCCCCGTCCAGACCGGAGTCGTCGAAACACGCATCGAATCCGTCGTGCTCCTGGTCCTCGTCGTTCCACTTCGACACGTCCGGCTCGTAGAAGTTTTCGTCGATTCTCCCCATGTCGATGCGCACAAACCCGCTCCTCTCGGCGGGATCCGGCTTGAAGTCGTTGACCCAGATTTCCAGGAACTGGCCGCGGCTCAGGTCGAGCCCACCGGCCCCGAAACCGGTCATGAGCCCCACCCACGCCTCCGCGTCCTGCGGCTGCCCGCCATCCAGCTCGATATCGATGGTCGGGACCAACGTGTTTTCTTTTTCGTCGAGTTGCGGGTTGAGGTCCCTCCTGTGGACTCCCAGATTCGGCTCGACGTTGTACCAGATAAAACCCCAACGGTCATCCGCCCTCTTCTTGGTGCGCTCCAGCAGGCTGTCGGGATGCATTGGCAAGCTGGCAGGATGCCATCGGCTTCGGCTGGTGGATATCCTCTCGGAATCCTCGATACCCTCGAAGTCCTCGATATACGCTTTTCCCTTCGTGTTGGGATCCGGCAAGCTGGCGGCGACCTCGCCGTTGACCGTTATCGTACTGCGCGCATCGGTGTCAACCAACGGGAGGAGGTTGGCCAGATGAGTTAAAAACATCGAACTGTGCTGAAACTGCCCGTTTATCGCGCCCACGATCGCCCGGGTCGGCTCTTCTCCGACCCTGGGCTTGTCCACAGCCGTCCCCTTGGATTCGTACAAAAAGATGGATCCCAAACGGGCGTTCGGGCTGAACTTGGACTGCGTGCTGAAACCCACCAACGAGCTGGACGCGCCACCGCCAAACGGCGTGAACTCGTAGTCGATATCGATTTTGGAATCGGGTGTGAGCAGGTTGATCTTGTCGCCTTTCAACCTCACTTCACCGGTATCGTAATTGATCTCGTAATCCTGCCCTCGAGAAAGCGTGTTTCCGTCCAGTGTTATCTTCTCGCTGTTTTCGACAATATTGAACGCGTCGATACGAAACGTTTTTGTCGTGCTAACCGCCCGTACAACGATGTCGTACTGGTAGGCATTGATGATCGGATTGGTCAGGAACTCGGTGTACATCTTCTCCGCCTTGTCGAATTGCGCGATGTACAACGAGTCTT
>JBDGYW010001010.1:0-2789 GCA_039588935.1 Gemmatimonadota bacterium
CAGTTCTATTGGTGTTCGCCGCCATTACACTGGTGAAAGCAGCAGTCATCCCGAACGTCTACTGCTTTGACTGCAACGACATCGGGTTGACCCTGGATGCGCACCACCCCAATGTCAGCGTGACCATGTGGGGTGAGAAGCAGGACATCGAGTTCGACGTGGCTCTGAGTTACTTCCCCACCGAGCCAGACGATCACAACTACATCACGTGGGAACCGTGGATCGGCGACCACTACATCGACGACTACCAGATCACCTCGATCCAAAGCACTGACGGCTACTCGGTTGTGTACCATGAGGGTCCCGTCACGTGTGGCAAGTGGTACACGACATTCCTACCCATGACGGCCAAGTAACAGGAGGCAACGATGGACGCGCACTACACAATCGTATCCGATGGTGGTTCGATTCACAATGGCGCTGACGATGCTGCTGCCTATGGCTCATTCAACATTCGCACCGCAGACGGTAAGCAGATCGTGACTACGATCCACTTCGATGCTGGTACGACCAACAACGAAGCTGAGTACCTGGCTCTGATTCGTGCATTGGAGGATCTCGTAGGCAGGATCGAGGACGCTCGCGCCAACCCGAAGCAGTTCAACGTTCACATCATCAGCGATTCCCAGGTGATGCTCTATCAGGTCAACTTGGGTGATGAGCTGCCCCAGTACTCGTGTCGGGCGCCTAATCTAATATCGCTGCGCGATCAGGTACGACAACTGCTGGGAAGATTTCGTGAAGTGAAGTTGGAGTGGGTGAGGCGTGAGTTCATTGTTGGCGTACTCGGCCACTAACTACAACGGCAACAGCAGTTGGTTTGTCGGCGGAGACGCTTTGGAAATCGTTTCGTATCACGTCGTTTTCTAAAAGCATAACTGCTGAAAAAACATCAACAACAGCAGGAAAGGAGTACGCACTGCTGAATGCAACACTAGAGCATAAGGAGAAATGACGTGCGTAACGGATTGCGGTTACAGTTGGTTGGAAACTTGGGCGGTGACCCAGAGATGCGGTACACCCCCGATGGTACCCCGGTGTGCAACTTCAGCGTGGCGACGAATCGGCGCTGGAGCAACCCAGCGGGTGAGCAACAGTCGGAGACCACGTGGGTGCGCTGCACGGCGTGGCGAGCGACTGCGGAACACGTCAACCAGTACCTGAGTCGAGGCCGTCAGGTCTACGTCGAGGGTCGGCTGGTGGTTGACCCCGAGACGGGTGGTCCCAAGATCTGGACCGGCAACGATGGACAGGCTCGTGCTTCATTCGAGCTGAACGTCGAGTCGGTGATGTTCCTGGGTAGCGCCCCGGCAGAAGGTGGCAACGCGACGGCTGCACCAGCGGCTGCGCAGGCGGCTCCTCCAGCTCCTGAGTTTGGTGGCGAGGAGATCCCCTTCTAACATCAGTAACACACAGACCCCGGTTGAGCGAGAGCTTGATCGGGGTTTTTGTGGTGAGCCGTCCGATGTGCCGGTCGGATTGTTCATACAGAACTCCTTTCTTAGCAGAGCCTGCTTGGGTATTCCGCGCACCCCAAGTGGGCTCTTGCTATGCCGTTCATTCATATCACTAGGAGGTATGATGCACACGCTACAGCAGTTGGTTGATGACGTCCACGCACACGCAGCAATGCTGAACCACGTGGATGAAGTAGAGGCGTTCGATCCTGACGGTGAGCACGTGAACATCGCCGGTACCGCACGGGTCTACCGTGATGCGGTGCGCGAGGCATTCCATACGACCACGAAAGATGACGGGCCGATCCACTACCGTCTGGGTCGTTGGAACCACCGTCTACAGATGGTGTCGGTGTACGCAGCCGACGAGTATGATGAGTTCACCGATGCTGAGTTGCGCCCCGGTGAGGTGGTCTCATTCTTGCTGGCCAACGACAAGGATCTTGATGTCGTCGGCCCTTACGACACGGACGAAGAGAACCTGGAGTTCTTCGAGGCGCAGAAGGGTGGCTGGACCAGTGACATGTTCGGGGAATACACCTCCGACGACTGGGACGACCACGACACGCGACAGCCTGAAGGTTGGGCCGAGTACCTGGAGCCGAAAGGACTGGTCGAGTTCTACGACTCCGACGAGTGGAACTGGCTCAGGGCCGCCATGAAGTGGGCCATCGCCGAGGCTGACCGCAAGATCGCCCGGTTCAGGAAGGGTGATTTCACCGAAGGGTTCGCTCCCGACATGAAGTGGGAGTGGATCAAGGTGCAGGTTCGTGAGCCGATGGAGGCAGCATTCTCCGCAGCCACGGCGTTGTACCTGGATCAGTCCATCAACATCACCGCGATGGCGCTGCTCGTACACAAGTTCGTATCGCCGACTCGCTTCAGCCGCTGGGAAATGGCGGAGATGACCGAAGTAATACCCGCGATCTCGCACGTCGATCAGGCCCAGCTCGGGTACAGCCTGCTGGAGTGGATGAAGGACCACGCAGGTGAGATCGACGAGATCCTGGAAGATGGCGCCGACTATGACACCTTCCCCCGCTTCCCCAACGAAGAGGTGGAGGTTGCCACCAAGTGGGTGAACTTCTTCGAGGAGCGCCTGGAGTATCACTGGACCCAGCAGGCACGCGCTCGCACCCCAGCACTGCAAGAGAATGGCCAGAAACTGTGGGCATCCTGCTTCACGGGCATGGGAGACGTGGCCTACAACATGGCCTACTTCCGGGCCGTGTGTGCCGAGGCGCCGATCAATGACGCCATCACTGCCGGGAAGCTGGCACGTGAGGATCTCAGAGGTTCGCGCCAGTGGACGCAGAACGATGTGGTGGTCAG
>JBDGYW010001011.1:0-2783 GCA_039588935.1 Gemmatimonadota bacterium
CTGTTCGAAGTTTCTTTGACAGCATTGTGCTTAGCCGAGAAGGCGTGACGGACCACCGCAAGGTTGCGCTGCCGCTGATCTTCATGGAGCACCTGGCCTCCATGCCGCGCGGGGAGTTCGAGAACAGGGTTTTCGCAGTCCGTCATGATCTGCGGCGCTGGTGGCTCCAGTACGACACCGCCGCGTTGAGATCCGCGATTGAAGGTCTGGCGGTGGGGATGGTCAAGAACGATTTAGCTCTGCCGCCGTGGGCGAGAGTTCCACTGGCGCTCGTCGGGGCGTTGACAGCCAAAGGTAGAGCCGTGGCAGACACCATCGGCGCGATTGTTGGCGAGACAGTGGGTCAACAGCTGAACTTGCCACCGGGCACAGGTGTAGTGTTGGGCGGTGCGACGGCCGAGGGAATTGGTGGCACGGGTCGCGCCGTGAAGAATGTGTTTTCAAGGAGGAGTCGTATCGCGCGCCGCATCGTGGAAATAGCACAACAACGAGGTAAATCATGACAGATCGAATACGATGCGAGGAGCACGTAAGTGTTTTCAAGAACAAATGGGTGGAAGTGTTCTTCGACAAGGTTGAAGCGGACGATCCCCGCATCAAACGATACACTTGCATCGTGGAGTCAGGTGGACGACCGGGCGTCGCTTGTCTACCGATCTACAAGAATGAAATAGGACTGATCCGTACTTTTCGCTATCCGATCCGGCGGGAAGTCTGGGAAATCCCCCGTGGATTTGGAGAATCCGGTGCTGAGGCGGAGAATATGAGACGTGAACTCGCCGAGGAGACCACGCTGGATCAATACGACTTAATCGAAATGGGAAGGATGTGTCCCAACTCCGGTCTCCTCGCTAGCGAAGTTCACTTGTTTGCTGCGGTGACCACCGAACGATCCTCCGAAGGGAAGCCTCGCGATCAGGAAGTCATTGAGTTCAGGTGGTTCGGTATCTCCAGGGTGTCTGAAATGATTCGCGAGGGTGAAATGTGCGATGGTTTCACGCTGGTGACGATACTACGTGCTCTCCATGAAGGATACTTGCCTGATCTCATAGATGAGGTGGGCCTCCACTCCCGGAGGCCTTGATTCGACGTTACATGGATTTCGTGGGCCGCTACATGGGATACATGCCGCAGCTGAAGCCGCGGCAGAAGGCACAGGTCCGGAAGATCAAGGAGACGAAGGGCGTGAGGGCGGCGATTCAGAGGGCGAGGCAGCTGGCGAACGGGTAGATTTGTACAGCAACGGCTTACCGCGAGAGGCGGCTCCGAAACCATGGGCACTGGCAGCGGCTACTACGATGCTCAGATGATGGAACGAACGCAGTGCCCTCATTGCTTCCACCGGGTACGGTTCGAGAGAACAAAGGACACCTACTCCAAGCAGCGAGCCGAGATTAGCGTCGAAATTGGGGAGCGTGAGCCATTCGTCGATCGAATCTTGCCCGTTAGGACCCTCACAGTCCTCGAGTGTCCCAACTGCCGCGACGTGATCGTCTGGATGCGATGGAGTACGTGTGAGGCGGACCGTGTCTTCGAGCGCATTTACCCGGTGCGGAGCAGCCATCAACCTGCCCCTAAGGACAGTCCGGCCCACATCGCTCGCGCCTATGAGGACGCGTGCAGGGTCTTCCCGATAAGCCCGAACGCAGCGGCGGCGCTCGCACGGCGGGCGTTGCAGTTGACACTTCGTGAGACTGTTGGTGGGCATGTGCCGACACTGGAGCGTGAGATCGAAGCGATTCGAGATAGGTTGCCAGTCTGGCTGGTGGAAGGCCTGCATGCGTTGCGGGAAATGGGGAACTTCGCCCTTCATCCTTCGGAGGACGCGTTCACCGGTGAAATCATGGAGACCACGGAAGAAGAGGCAGATCTAACGATCACCTTGGTGTCCGCTCTCCTCACGCATCTGTATATCGGGCGTCAGGCATCCGCGGACCTCTCTGCTGCGGTGAAGGCGAAGAGGCGAAAATGGAGGGCCAGAAACCAGAGGGGCGCCTCTGAGGAGCATGAGACTTAGCCCTATTGGTCGCGATAGGACCGCCGATGGGGGGGCTGCGCGCTGAATTTAGGTGGATGTCTTCAGGCGGACGTTGCGCGCTCGCGGACCCTTGGCGTCAGACTCACGGTCGAAGGTGACCTCCTGTCCTTCGTTGAGCGAAGCGAACTCCACCGACTGGCACTCGCTACGGTGAAAGAACACTTCAGTCTCGTCACTGGCCGCGATAAAGCCAAACCCACGGTCTGTCAGCTTCTTGATCTTCCCTACTTCCATTACCAGCACCTCCTGCGGTTACCGAGCATGATCGGATTCTAGCACGGCAAGTCTCTGACCCCTGGATACAGCTCTTGATCGCTCGGATGCGTATGCACCGCTGTCGTCAGCGGGCTCACGGTGCTGACGCCCCGTCCCCGACTACCGTTTCGAAAATCCCAGCGCAGGCGCATAATGGAAAGGCTGAGGGGCTGGAAACCTACCTTGGAGGGAGATCCTAAGGTCTGCCCCTTCTGCAATGGCACGGGTTGTTGCAGCAGGTGCGACGGCAAGGGGGAACGTGAACATCGGAACCGCTGGTTCAGGTTGAAGCGAACCGTTATCTGTGGTGTCTGTCACGGGTCAGGGAAATGCGAGCTCTGTCATGGGACAGGAAGGAAACGAGCTTCGGACTGAACGGCGGCCTTTTCATCGCTGGTAGCATGAGCCAGACACTCAAGGGAGGTGTCCATGAAGCGCGCATGCTACCAGCGATGAAAAGGCCGCCGTTCAGTCCGAAGCTCGTTTCCTT
>JBDGYW010001012.1:0-2783 GCA_039588935.1 Gemmatimonadota bacterium
CCAGGTGGACGTCTAGGCCCGATTCAACGATGGCGCTACATACGTTGTTCGTCGCATTCAAGTTGTTGTTGACCGTGTACCGCTTGTGCCACGAGGTTTTCATGGAATAGGGCGCAGCGCGCTGCTCGGCGAAGTGCACGATGGCGTCGGGCTTGAATTCCTTAATGAGCGTCAGCAGACGGTGGTAGTGCAAAGCGATGTTGAAGTAGTGGAACTCGACGGTCTTCCCGGTCAGTTCCTTCCACTTGTCCAACCGCGTGCTGATCGGCCTGATTGGAGTCAAGGATTCACATTCGAGCTCTACATCAATCTTCCTTCGGGAAAGATTGTCCACTATGGCAACGTCATACCCACACTTCGACAGGTACAAACTGGTCGGCCACCCACAGAAACCGTCGCCGCCCAGGACGATAATGCGCTTCTTCATGACCGCCTCCTCTTCTTACTGTTCTATCGTGACTTCAACAGCTCAATCATGACATGAAAACACTGCAGCCAATGCCGTTGGATGATTTTATAATAGTCAAGTTAGTCTCCAGACCGTGATGCCGGTGGGTGGGGGGTTCGAGTCGGTTTCACAGACCAGGACGGCGTCTGCGGACAAGGAGGTTAGCATGGATGGATGGATGTACGCGGGGTTGCGGCCGGTCGGGTCCACCACACCGACGACCTTGATCTGGCCGTCCATCTTCTTCAATACCCGCTCACACAAGTCAGTGATCTCCGTGCGGCCCCAAAGGGCCACCCTGCGCACGCCTTGGGCCAGCATGGATTCAACGCAGTCCCGCACCTTACCCTCGGCCTCCTCATATTGCCGCAGCGTTCTCTGGAGGAACCGGTAGGTGAGACGGCTCTTCTCGGCCATACCTGTGGGGGTCAGGAGGTACAGGTATCTGCGCTTGTGGGGGTTGTCCCTCACCCGCTGCAGCTTGACGAAGCCCTTCTCGGCAAGCTTCTTCAGGACGAAGTTGACCTTGGCAAGGTTCAGGCCGGTCTGGCTGGCTATCTTGCGCTGGTTGACGTCGGAATTTCCTGAAAGACTCTCGAGGACGGATAGGGTCGATCTGTCTTCCAATGTGAGGGCCTCCGGCCCCTTCGGTTACATCGGGGAGTGATGACCGATTGAGGAGATTGGCGGGGATTCTAAAAAAGTCAATTGACCTGGTTCTCGGCGCACCCCGTAATTGTCCGAAAAAATGGGGTGTTTAGAATCCAAACATGCATAGACTAACGCTGCGGTCTGGTGAGGTCAAGGGGAAAGTGGCGACTTGGTTGTTTTTACTCCTTGGTCTGCCGCCGGGCCAGGAGATCGTTGATTAGCCCTCATTTTCCACCAGCATCATTACCTGGTGAAAATCGCTATACACGTTGGTAAGTGGTGTTTTCAACACAACGCAACATGTATTTGTGGCTGCTGAGAAATGAGGACTACCGCAGGAATCGGTGAGAAATAGCGGTTAGCTCCGGGCTGAGCTGGTCCCAGTCGGACGAGCGCTGGAGGAAAGGGCGCGGGTCTACAGGCAGCCGTTGATCACCAGGTAGGGGCGCATTGCGTTGCTTGCTCCGTAGAAGTTGATGTAGTTCAAACCGCTGTTATTGACATTGTCCACGCCGAGCGTGATCCAGTTGTCCGCGAGGTCGGTGCTCCAATCGCGGGCGCCGACGTTGATCGTGAATGCGTTCCAGTTTGAGATGAGGCTCGTGTAGATCCCGGAGACCACTTGGGTGCGCGGGAGGGTGGAGGTGCTGGCGTCGATCCATGTAAAGTTGTTGCCCGTGCTGTACCAAACCCGGACAGATGGACTGCCAGCGATGGATTCGTGGTAGAGGTAGAGCGTCATGTCAGTGATTTGCAGGGTGTCTGGGAGCGAATCGATGTTGAAGCCGACCCAGCCGGTGGAGTCAAAGACAGCAGGTTCCTCCACCGCTCGAACCGAGTCGCCGATCCATTTGAAGCCGTCTAGTTGGTTGATACTCACCGATTGGCCGGCGTAGATGTGGGTCTCGGGAATGCAGCTGATGTCGAACGTTGCGTTCACACTGCGTGCCGCTGTCATGGTGACGTCGCACGAGCCTGTGCCACTGCAACCGCTGCCCGACCAGCCCGAAAAGCCGGACCCCGTGCTGGCGAACGCGGTGAGGGTGACCGTGGTCCCGTAGTCGAAGCTCTGCGAGCAAACGCTGCCGCAGTTGATGCCGGCCGGGGTCGAGGCCACCGTGCCGTGGCCGGTTCCGTCCTTGGTCACCGTCAGCTCGTACTGGTTCAGCGTGAACCCGGCCGTCACCGACTGAGCGGCGGTCATGGACACGACGCAGGTGTCGGTGCCGCCGCACCCGCCCCCCGACCAGCCGCCGAAGGTCGAGCCGGCGTCGGGGTTGGCCGTCAGCGTAACCTCCGTGTCGTAGTCGTATGCCTCCGAGCAGACTGTCCCGCAGTCGATCCCCGCGGGACTCGAGGTCACCGTTCCGGTGCCGGTTCCGTCCTTGACCACCGTCAGCGTGTACTGGTTCAGCGTGAACCCGGCCGTCACCGACTGGGCGGCGGTCATCGACACGACGCAGGTGTCGATGCCGCCGCACCCGCCCCCCGACCAGCCGCCGAAGGTCGAGCCGGTGTCGGGGCTGGCCGTCAGCACAACCTCCGTCCCCTGGTCGTACTGCCCGGTACAGTCGCTGCCGCAGTCGATGCCGGCCGGGGTCGAGGTCACCGTGCCGCTGCCCGTTCCGCTCTTGGTCACCGTCAGCATGTACTGGATCGGCGTGAACGTGGCCGTCACCGACTG
>JBDGYW010001013.1:0-2782 GCA_039588935.1 Gemmatimonadota bacterium
CCTCGCCCCACCAGTTGCCCCACGGAGTCGGGATTGGGTTGGGATTCAATAGAATGGAGGTGGTACCGACATACACGCCTTTCCCACGGGCAACGATGAACGGCAAATCCTGCACCGCGTCGGGGTCTGCTATCATATCGTGATCCACCCTCCAGCGAGCCCGGAAATGCATGGAACGTTCTTCATCCCACTCGTAATCCATGGAGCGTACCGAACCGGTAACCGTGACTCTCTGGTCGCCAAAATTCTCGAAGTGGATTCGCGCCGAACTCCGATATGGCATCACGAACCGGGAGATCATTGTGCCGTCCGGCAACACTGTGAATGGAAGCGACTGATATGGGTTGACGCCTGGAGCCGCTCCAAAGAAATCGCCGAGCGGAGCTTGCACCTGACCCCACGGCGAATCTTCGAAATGGATGTGAAGCACAGTCTCGCGTAGCGCCCGATCGAGATCCTGCGCCTCCAACTTCAATTCGAGGCGTCTAATCGCGCCCGAGCCCTCCAGGTTCATAGCGTCCTCGCCTGCACCTGGTGCGAGTGAAACCGCGACGTTGCGCACGCTGCCCGCCGCATACAAAGCGCTGTCCGTCCCGGGATCAGCGAGAACCGCCGTCACGTTGTCTATGGTTTCACGAAATAACTCGAGGTCCTCAGGCCTGAACGTCTCAACTCGCGTTCCCGCCGCGTACTTGCGGACCTCCATCTGGTAGAAATGGATGTGTTCGAGGATTCCGGTCCACTCGAGCCGCAGCCGTTGGGCGAACGGTATCGGTGCATAGACAGCATCGCGTTGGTAAAGGGTTCGCTCGAGGTTTGCCCGGTTGAGAGCTTGCGATTGCGGGAACGAGTCGAGAGGTCTTTGAAAGAAGTCGTTGGCCGGCCCGGAATAGATTGGCTCACTGCTGCCGTCGAGCCAGAGCTGCACCGTCCCGTCAATGGCCGCGGTCCAGAGCCGGACTAGGGCCCCCGGACCTTCGACGTCGGCCATCAGGTATACACCAACGCTATCCTCTCCAGGTTCCTGAAGTACGGCCTCAAAACCCGGTAGAGGTTCACCTCCGAACCCGTCCGAATTGGCGAACCATTCGGCACCGCCCGGCAGATTGCTGCGCCGATCATAGGAGGAGAACTGCACAGTCTTGTAAGCAGGCTCCGGGAACTCTGCGAGCCCAACCATGTCGATCATCTCTTCGTAGAGGCTGCCCGTGCTTACCCGATCGCCCGCAGTGCTGCAGCCAAGCGTCAACAGCACGACACAAAGCATTACGCTCAGCCACCTATTCAGAATCAGACTCACCTGATGCCTCCCATGTGACAGCAAACCATCATCGCCAAAGCCTAAATCGCTCTCTCCGCGGCCCCACTCACTACTCACCTACGTCCCCTCTGAAACAACACCGCACAAATGATTATCGCCCCAGTCAACATGAGCCGTGTCGCCTCCGGTGCCGCATTCAGCGAGAGTATCTTTTGCAGATACCCGATTGTGAGCACACCGATCAGAGTAAGAACAACGCTCCCCTTACCTCCGGCCAGTGTAGTCCCTCCGATTACGACCATTGCGATAGCGTCAAGCTCGTAGGCCATGCCTGTCTCAGGGTCTCCGTGAGTCTCCTGTGCAGCCTGGCAGATACCGGCGACCGCGGCGAAGAGTCCTGAGATTGCGTATGCGGATATCAAAGTTCGACGCACCGGGACGCCGGAGAGGCGAGCCGCCTCTTCATTGCTGCCCACCGCATAGATGTGTCTACCCAAGCGTAAACGGGCCAGGATGACCCACGTCACCATCACACAGGCACCGAAGATGATTGTGACCACCGAAATGTTGTCGCCCAGGATCCTACTGTCGATGAGATTGTAGATCGGGGGGTGTTCGAGAAGTTGGGAGGTACCGTCCGGATGCATCACATAGTTGGTGATCTTCTGGCCACCCGATACAACCTTGGCGAACCCTCGCGCGAAGACCATCATCGCCAGCGTGACGATGAACGGCTGAATGCGCATACGCGCGACCAGAGCGCCCGACACTGATCCCAGACCCAGCCCGATCGCGAGTACGGCGGGAATGGCGTACACTGCCGGCCACCCCAGGGGCAGAGTGAACCATGCAAAGAACACCGCACCGAGCGCCAGAACGCTGCTGACCGACAGATCGATGCCCGCCGTAATGATCACCACCGTCATGCCACAAGCCAGTATCCCGAAAACAGACACCTGCCGTAGCATGTCGCGATGGACGCTCCACCTGAAGAAGGCGCCTTCTGCGTTGAACACACAGCCGATTATCGTCATGAGCAACAAAGCCAACAGCGCCCTCGCGACCGGTGTGACCAGCCACTTCCGCAGGTTTGAGCGCCACTCACTGCTCATCCAGTCGCTCTCCCCGCAAAACAACCGTCTCCAATTGTCCCATCGCTGCCGCAAGGACGGCATCCTTCGATGCCGATTCGCTTGAGAACTCCGCGGCCATTCTGCCTCTGTGCAACACCAATATCCTGTCACAGAGCGCCAACAGTTCCTCCATCTCCGATGTGATCAAGAGAATTGACATGTCCCGTTTGACCCAGGCTCGCATGAGTCCGTAGATGTCAGCCTTAGCTCCGACATCCACACCACGTGTCGGCTCATCGAGCAACAACACGCGCGGCTCGGTCAGAAGCCAACGCGCCAGATAGACCTTCTGCTGGTTGCCTCCGGAAAGCAGGGTAACAGGTGCATCGAGCGACGGTGCAGTCAAGCCAAATTCCCCGGTCAACTCTCTGACCGCGTCGGCTTCCTC
>JBDGYW010001014.1:0-2779 GCA_039588935.1 Gemmatimonadota bacterium
CATTGGCGACATCGTCAAGGACATGCGGCTCCAGGAGTACGAGAAGTCCAAGGCTGAATCTGCTGAGGCCCGGACCATCCTGGAGAACCAGAAGGCCACACAGAAGCGTCAGGCGCACATGGGAGGTTCCGCTGCTGCCGAGTCTGGCATCACCCAACTCCCCGACGGAAGAGATCTGAGCAAGATGTCTCCCAAGGAGATCGTTGAGAGTGGTGTCTACCCGGTCAGCACCACGGACCCACCTCGTTTTGATGACTGACGCCTCTGCGTAGCAACATAGTCAGGAGGTAGTCATGGCTGCTCCAGTTCGAGTAGGGCCAACTACCAACTTACAGACCATTGCGACCAACGCTACGTTGGTCCGCACTGAGTTTGACGTAGGGACCTTCGTAGAAGCCCTGCGGCGCAAGGCTATCGTTGTCCAGTTTGGCCGACGCAACGACATCCCCCGTCATGGCGGCGTGGTGGCAAGGTGGCAATACTTCACGTACCCATCTGCCAACACTGGCGCCCTGACCGAGGGAACGGACCCGACCAACTCGGTGGACATGGATGCCACGGCAGTTACGGCGACCATCGCCACCTATGGTGACTACTTCGAACTCTCCGACATCTTCGAGATTGCCACTCTCTCGGGGACCCGTCAGGAGTTCGTTAAGGGTGCCGGGTATCAGGCGGGTCTCTCTCTTGATGCCCTTGCGTTGACCGCGCTGGCGAGTGCCACCAACATCAACAATGCTGGTGCTGCACTCAAGGCCGACGACCTGCGACTCGCCGCCTCGGAACTCGATGGTGGAACCACGGGTGGCTTGGTTGCCGAAAAGCATCCCCTTACCCCGGGTGGGCAGTTCTTCGCCGGAATTTTCTCCGCCGAAGCCTGCTACGACCTGATTGGTGAGGGAACGCCCACATGGTACCAGGCTAAGGTCCAGGCATTCGAGGACAACCTGACCACGCCATTGCAGGACACGCCAGCTTCTTCGGCAGTCCACAACGTCATGGTCAAGAAGTCTTCGACCATCCTGCGCAACACCTCCACGTCCCCAGACGACGATCAGAACTATATCCTCGCCAAGGACGCGTTTGGTGTCACCGCGCTGGACAACAACATCCTCGATCCTGAGCTGGCCATCGTACCTGCCGTGCCCTCGCACGCCTCCCCTCTGGGGATGCGGTCGAGCATCGGCTGGAAGGTGCGGTTCGCCACCAAGATCATCGACAACAATCGGCTGGTCGAAGTTCTGACCGACGCCACCGGAGTGGGCTAAGCCCATGCTGCCGCAGCAGCAGAGCATATTGGCCACGGAATCTGCGGGTTCCGTGGCTCATTCCATGGTGGCTACGTGACCGTTCCCAAGTCATACCTTTTCACCGCTCCACACGATGCTGGTCCTGACTCGTTTGGCAACGCCATTGACGCCAATGACCTCATCGCCAAACTCCGCAAGTTGGAACCGCGCATTCATGTGTGGCAGCAATTCCCCGACTATAAGTGGTACCCCGGCAAATCCCGCGGTACCACCTGCATGTGGCTTGGAGATCCCGGAGGTAGCTCCCGAAAAATCACGGCTTTCAACATGGGGCCAATTCCGGAATTCACCGTCCTCAATTCCGAGGGTGACATACAAGTCAAGGGGTGGCGTGCCATCTTCCACCGTGTCATGACGGTCACCAATATTACCAAGGCTCAACTCGAATCGACTTTCGACGTATCACTAGCTGTCGGTCCCCATCAACCCATCTGCGAACAGTGTCTCCGTGCCCATGGCAAGATTGTTCGTACACCCAACAAGGAGCGCCTCTGTAACTTCCACCTCGGCAGTAAACGTATAGTGGACAAGGTTCTGGACTCCCAGAACGAGAACGACTATCAACGTAGGGTCACTGGCGTGGAGCCTGACGAACCGCTACCAGCCACACCCGATAAGCACAAGGTAAGCACTCATGTCAGCGATAACTCTTAAGCTCCCCGACGAAATCACCGACCGTGATGCCAATGGCAACAAGGTCAAGATCAAGGTGCTAGAACGCTACAAGAAACAGCGTGCCAGGTGGCGTATCGAGGCCCTCCCCAACCGCAGCCTCGTGTGGGAAGGTCGTGCCCGTGGTGGCGTTACCCTCGACCTCGACCCCGGCAAGTACGTGTGGGCCGCGTCCTACTACGACCGCCAGAAGTTCAACAACTTCAAACTGAGCGGTGAATTCTTCCACGACATCACGGCAGACCAGTGGCGGCACATTGAATACATCCGCCCGCGTATTGCCAAGGCCATGATGACCACGGGTGGCATGATATACCGTTGCCAGTTTGTGGGTTGTGACGAGGAACACACGAATCGTATTGCGGCTGCCATCCATGAGGGCGAACATCAGGGTATTGACTTGTTGGCGAGTCCCGAGGCCAAACCGCAGGTGGACGCGGCCATGGATACCTATGCTGAGCAGAAGGCCCAGAAGAAGCGTGGTCCAGGACGCCCACGTAAGGACGTGGCATGACCGTTCCCGACAAGTCACGCGAACACATCTACATGGTCGTACCCACCATGGATAATGTGCTGTCCACGGGCTGCAACTGGCTGCTCAACCGTGCTCAGAAGATGAATGGCGATAAGGGATGCAAGTATCGCTTCAGCACGACCAGCATGAACGGGCGGTCACCAGTCGAGTGGATGCGAAATTGTATTGTCCACGACTTCTTCAAGACGGACGCCTCGCGGCTCTGGATGATCGACAATGACATGCACCCGCAGAATAACGCCTTCGACTTGCTTGAGGTAGA
>JBDGYW010001015.1:0-2779 GCA_039588935.1 Gemmatimonadota bacterium
TTACAACCGAGGAATGCCGTTGAGAAAGGAGGAGCTGATCAGGCCGTCATCAATACGGGAATGTGTCCATTAATCCGGCACCAGATTTGTCCCATTCGGTCTGACGACGTACAGTCCCATCGTCTGTCCCACTGTGACATGGAGGGAGTGGTGGAGGAGAGAATCATCATCATAGGTACTCAAAATCATCATAAATACTCATCAGATATTTATAGGGGTTTTGAGTATCTATGGGAACCGTTGATCTCGAAGTGGACTTAGGTCACGCTCAGAGGTGCTGTCAGTGTCTGCAATACGCCTCAAACCAATCGCTGAGATCGCCGGGTGGAATGCGGCCTCTGCTCAAATCATGTATTCGCCTAAGCTCGCGGCATATGCATGCCTTCAGTGCATCTGTCGCTTTGTCTACTTCGCCCGGCAAGAAAGCCTCATCTCCTTTGAGCACTTGGTGATACATATCCCAACACGTACGGACTCGGTCCTTCATCGTAGCGAGTACATCCTTGGGGATCAGTTCAGCAAGCTGCTCAGCCTGATCTTTGGTTTCGTAGGAGTCGCTACGTTCCTCTAGCGTACGTGCAGCCGCTTTTAGAGCCAGTGACCGATCATGAAGGTTCATCCAGGTCTGAATTGCCTGAGACGCTGCCGCAATGCTTGCCACAATGATTTCGGCCGACATCATTGCCTCCTTGGCGATGAGCCTGACGGACCAGCCGTCGATGTGGGCAAATTTGCTCTGGTAATCCGATCGAGTGATAAGGGTGTCACTGACACTTTCCAAACCACGCAGAAGGGCCCGACGGACATAGGGGCCTACTACGAGAGCTACGATCAGCGCAATGATCGCAGCAATGATTGCAAGGATGACCAAGCCAATGTCGATGATCAATTCCAGCATAGGAGCTTTCCCTTGCTCCTCCGGCGGGTTAGGGCCGCTCGGCCAGTGATTGCCCCGAACCTACACTCTTTCCCCTTCCGCACCAGTGCGTTTTCGGAGCAGCGACATGCAAATTGGGACATTCGATTCGGTACGCGCTGCAGCCCTCTCCTTGCCATCTCCACGAGCTCGTCGCAGCAGCCTATCACTTCCGTGATCGTGCACTAAGGCGGCGGTTCCTGTCGTTGAACTACCTCGAGGTCGCCCTTCGGTGGCCGTATTACGATCGTATACGCCTTAGGATCGTTCTTGATTGTTGTGGCCACGTCCAGCCGGTCGAGTTCGCTGATGAACTTATCGACGAGCTCGGTTGTGTTGCTGTAATCCTCGATCGCTTGTCGCCCAACGTACAGCGCGTGGTCTCCGTCAATCTGCCACCCAGTTATCAATGCCTCGCCGACAGGGTGTGGTGTGGCACCACACCATCCCTGCTCAGCCACCCATTTGCGAAGCCCCGCATCGAATTCGCCTGGCAGCCGCCATGTCATCTGAGGTCCTCCCCTTTGTCAATGCCCCCCCCGCCAGCGGGCCCATTTTTTCACCCTCCTCCTCGCCAGCTCCACGAACTCAGAACAGCACCCTCTCACTTCCGTGAATGGCTCACTTCTCAATCTTCTCTCCGAGCAAACGCTCGAGATCGCCCGGGTCCTGTGGGGACATTCTTGACCAATGGTGAGTAGGAGCGTACTCACTCCACCATCCGTCAGGATCGGATTCCACGTGTATCAAGGAGATCGGCAACACTGAACCGTCTTTTCGTCTGATGTCCGTAACGGTCGCAGACGCCTCGCCAGACTTCCCACCTCCGTGATCGCGGCCCCATTGGTCGTTCGCCTTGTCCACTAGTGGACGAGAGTCTCCGTGGGTTGCCCACAATTGCTGTGTGTTTTCCATACTCGAGTCCTTTTTCTCCAGCCCCTCCCCGCTAGCGGTTCAGGTCCAGCCTCTCGCCGTTGATCTCGAAGTGGAATTGCCGTCGGCGTTGTGTGGCGTCGCTGATTACGGGGTTGTAGCCCCCCTCCCCGCCGGCGGTTCACCTTAGGTCCTAATCCATGAACAACTCCACTAGACCTTCCCACCGGTGGGGCATGAGCTTGAACACGTCAGTCTCGTCGCACTTCTCGCACAGGACCTCAATTTCGGGCACGCCATCCACCCGAACACGTGTGACATTCGCGCGTTCCTCACACTTCAGGCAATCGATGTGGAAGTACCCACCTTTGGTGTAACCTGTCAGTTCCATTGTTCTCGTCCTCCGTCCATTGGGTTCTTCCCCCTCCCGCCGGCGGGCTAGGACTCGGGCTCCCGATCATCAGCTTCCTCAAGATGCCGCTCCATTGGCTTGGGCTGCTTCTCCGGCTTCGGCCAACTTTCCTTGGGCCGTGTTTTCCGAAGCGCCTCTGCTAACCGTTCTTCACAATCGCCTTCGATCTCAAGGCGCTCTGCATCTGGGCCAGGCGAGGGCTCTTGAGCTTCCTTCCGATCGTTCATTCACTTTCATCCAGGTCCAGGCTCTTGCCGTTGATCTCGAGTTGGACGGGGGGCATGGACACTCCCGGCCGACGGGCTGAGTCTGTCAGCGAAGATGCAGCCGCATACGCGGCCCCGCCAGTGCGTTATCGGGGCAGCGATGTACGCTGCTGGGACGTTCGTCGAGGATTCGGGTGCCCCGCGCTCGCGGCGCGGGTTAGGCGGTATTGAGACTTCTCCAATTTGGGTCCGGCCTGCCCATCCAGATCCACGCCACAAAGTCCGTCAGCGGCGGTTCGCCTTCCAGTTCGCGCAGCCGCCTGTTGACCTGACCGCGGTGATACGTCGTGTGGGAGGTGATTTGGAGAATTG
>JBDGYW010001016.1:0-2778 GCA_039588935.1 Gemmatimonadota bacterium
CACGCCTCCAGCCAATCGATCCGTGCTTCCGGTGGCCTACCCTGGAGCACCGCACTCGGGGCGTGGTCCGTGTCGGCCACGACAGGGAACGGGCGCGGGCCGGGCTGCATCTGCCCGTTGGCGGCAATCAGGAAGTTGCCATCGGCAGGCTCGGCCACCCACAGCATCTCGCTCTCGGTGAGTCCGTTGCGGCCCGTCGAGACGAGCACGGGGGCGGTATAGCGAGCGACCCAATACTCGACCACTGCCCGCATCCACTCCTTGTTTGCGAACTCGTTGCCGATCTCGAAGGTGTAGTCCTGCCCCCGGAGCGAGTCACCGATCGAGCGGAGGTGCCTCTTCTCCCATAGGGTGAGGGTGGTGCCCGGTGAGTAATTCCCCGCCGTGTCCCACCCGTAGCGGTTGAACGCCATGACGGTCGAGGAGATCCCGACAGCATCGTTCGCGTCCACCCATGCGGCCTGGTCATCGTAGAACTCGACCGAGCGGAAGTACGGCTCCATCTCATCCGACATCCAGACCCACCCGCGGGCGGCGGTCTGCCCCGTGGATACCAGATGCGCACGCATCGAGGTGGTGGGCGGGATGATGGTGGGTGTGCCCTGGAACTCTAGCCAGGTTGAGTCGCCCCACTGCTGATTGGTCATCACACCCCCCTAGTGACTTGATTCATCAGTAACCTTTTCACAGCGGCGCTCCAGCGATAGCAGGCGGTCCAGCAAATTGCCGATGCGGATCTCGAGGGCCGTCACCTTCTCCCCGTCTTGAATCAGCTTATCCACCTTCCCGTTGAGCGTGTGAAGCTCGTTGTTGAGGTGCATCACCTGATTCGTAATCTTCGACCCCCACCATACAGCCGTCACGAGCTGGCCAGTGAAGAACACACCCAGCGTAATGGCTATGGAAAGGAATGAGTCCTCCATCCCCCTTAGCCCTCACGGAGTTTCTTGACTTTGCGGGTCGCCTTTTCCAGCAGTGCGATCACCTCATCCGCGGCATCTTCATGCGTAGCAATCAAGGTGTTGGCGCACTCCTCTTGGAGCTTGGCCGAACAGATAATGATCTTACAGGCTGCTGCGCTCATCGTGATTCTCCTAGAGCTCGTTCAATTTTCCCGTTCAGGCTGTAGTGCTCAGCGCCTCTCGTTTCCATCTGACGCTGCAGGACGAAGGCCCACACAAGGGCAGCAATAGCCACCGCGCTCGCAAGAGTCGTCAACACTCCCATCCAGAAGGTGCGCTTCTCTAAGCGAATCACTTGCATGTGCATCCACTCTGAGCGCAACGACTTGGCCTGATAGTCCTGCTCATTCGGTACAATCCTCGCTGGCCTGGTCATCCAACATCCTCCAGCAAGTCCGCCACTTCAACCTGGTTATCCTTACAGGCTTGCCGCAAGATGGCCTCCCGCGTTCGGCACCTGGCTAACTCTTCCCACGCCCCGTCGAGTTGCCGTCTAACCTCGACCTCTTCACGGTAGAGCGAGGTTAGCGATTCCATGTGAGCCTCAGAGTACAAGTTGATTGTATCGTGTTCTTGCACCAGCGGCCGCAGAAGCCTTATGTAGACGATAGCGCAGATGGCAAACGTTGAAGCGCTGCCAATTGCGAGTCCGATAGCTAGCCAATACCACACCCGAATGTTGGGCTGAGCCACCACGGGCGTAGCAAGCAGAGCCAATGCGATGAATAGCCTTGCCGTCACCAGATCCTTCTGCCGCCGGCGGCGGGCTGTTCGCATTCCCACTCGATTGCCTCGACACATGGGTAACGGCGGTTATCGCCGCCTCCCGCTCGACGGATAGTGATGAGCACCTCAACGTCTGACCCGTCTGATGCACAGTCTGTATCCCAGGCCCACGTATGAGCGGTGCGCTGGTCTACGCTGGATATTGTCACGACAGATGCGATTGTCGCCTGCGTCACCCCATTGCAGGAGATCGCAATATCGTAGTTGGGGTCCGTTCCGCCCGCCGCCTCAACTCCACCAGTAGTGCAGCGTGACATCACCGTGTCAAAAGTCTGAGTCCCCCCCGGCGCGGTGCAAGTCGATGGAGTGGCAAAGCTGATGAGCCATGCGTCATTATTGGTCGCCGTGTTGGGCTCTAGACCATCAGGCGAAGCGGGTGATTCGTCAATCTCTGCCGCACAGTCCGCGCTGCTGCAGGCCGTGCCGCCATTGTCCAGCCGCCAGTTAGCGTCATTGTTGTCATTGTCCGGGATGACGTTCTCGCTGACCTGAGCCGATAGCGGCGCAGCGAGTAGCAGCAGCAGTATCGCCAGGTATCTCATTGCCTGTCCGTCGTGTAGCAGAATGCGATGGTATAGGTATTCGTTTCCTCAGTCTGCGTGGCGGTCTGGTTGAACTCCAGGCCCTCACCAGCGGTGAGCTGATTGGCTGCCGTCACGTTCTGGTACGTCGAGCTCCCAGTCGTAGTCGAGACAGTCGGCGCGGTGTGGGTCATGGCGTTTCCGGCGCGATCAATCAGAGCGATTGTCGCCAAGGTTCCCGAGCAGGTCCCGTCGCAATGGGCGGCAACCTTCGTAATGGTTACAGCATCAGCCCACATCCCGAGCGACAGCCCATCATCGGCGTCGGCTAGATCCTCGATGATCTTCGACTCACACCGCTCGCCGGTGATTACCACATCCGTGCTGCCCGACTGATAGATAAGCTGATCATAGTGCCGTGCTCACGCTTTTAATCATCGTGGGTTATCCTCATTGGTTTCCTAATCTTCGAAATCCTTCACATAGCAGAAGAGATTCTTTGGTGTTCG
>JBDGYW010001017.1:0-2776 GCA_039588935.1 Gemmatimonadota bacterium
TCGACAAAGGTGTTGCCGGTGGAGATGGTCTGAGCAAGGCCAAGAGTCTCGAACCCACCGTGGATACTTTCCTGCGGGAACTTCTGGTTCCGGGCGTTGTAGTTGTCCAGCCCGGACAGCGTCCGCTGGTCGATTTCGTTGAACGCAGCGTCCGTGTTGTCGATCCGCGTCTTGAGGTACGCCATGTAGTCCAGCACAAACTGGTACCTGCGGTCCTCACGCCTGTCGAGGTCGTGAATCAGCTTCGAGAGCCTGCGTGTCTCTCTAGGATCCATCCGGCGATGCCTCGATGTCTAGGTGGAATGGGCCCCACTCCATCGGGCCGCCGCCAGAGTAGCGGAGGCCGGGGGTCACCTCGTTTGCGCTCACGCCGGTCACGGCCATCTTGTCGGCCTGGAAGTCGAGGTGCGATGGGAACGTGACGTACTTTTCACCAGACCGCGGGTAGCCATAGGTGTGCTGGTTCACTGACAGCCGGACGCGCTCGAATGGCAGCCCGGTCTCCGGGTTCAAATCGCCCGACACCGGCCCGTGGTACAGGGAGGCGTTCAGGATCGAGACGCGGCCCACGGCGCCAGCTGAGAAGGTTGCGATGTCGACGGCCATGTCAGGCAGGTTGTCGGTGTAGGAGTTGTGGCTGTACACACTGGAGCTGCTCGCAGTCCACAGCGGCGCGGGGGCGTTGATCGAGGGCTCGTTGGCCACGCCCACGACCTCGTCCTCGTCGGGCGTGCGGTGGAAGCCGGTGAGCTTGAAGCCGCCGGGCTTCAGGTGCTCACGGCTGTAGTAAAAATGCAGCACGCGGGTGTTGGGCTTGATGTCCCCGGCCTTGGTACACGTCAGCTCCAGCCGGCGGTGCAGGCGGTTGTTGGCCAAGATCGCCTTTGAAGTTTCGACCAGATCAGCGTCCTCGACACCGAAGTCGAGGCATGCGTTAAAGGAACCGGCTCCTGTCGACATATAGAGCGAGTCATGTCCAAGCCATACACCTACCAGCCCCTGGGGCATGGTGATGACCTCTGCGGCCTTCTTGCCTACGATACCGTCTGTGCCCACTCTGCGGAGCGGGTCTTGCACGTCGGCCGGGCCGGGCAGGTAGTCCACCCGGTGCGATCCAGAGCGCGTCAGGATCAGGCCGAAGGTCTCCATCTTCAGCATGGCCAAGATGTCGTCGTTGTCCTCCGTGGCGATGCCGAGGATGTTGCTGTTCGGGAAGTACTCCGGGAAGCCGCTCAGCGAGTACCGCATGAGATTCATGCCCTCGGTGGGAGAGTTAACCAAGAGCTGGTCACCGAGCGCGATACCGATGCTGAACGGCTTCGGCGGAGTAGTTCGGATGAAGGTGCCACCCTGGATGTGGTACTCGAAGATGTTGTCCGTGGGGTCAGACAGGGTGCGGAATTTGTCAGACGTGTCCTGGCCGCCCGTGGTACTGGTCCCTGCATCGAGGTCGACTTCGAGGACTAGGGAGCCGACGAGCGCGCTGCCGCCGTGCTCCGCGTTGGAGCGCGTGGCGGTGAAAAGGAACTTCCACAGCTCACGGATCTTGGCCGACAGCCCGGTCAGGTTGTACTGCACGCCGGTCGTGTGGTGGTTCCACAGGAAGGTAGTGGCGGTCGAGGTGTCCGGATTGATGTAGTGCCGGTAGACACGGATGTGCGTGGCCCGCGGGTTGATCTTGGTGTAGCTCGACACATCGAACTTCGGCGCAGAGGCCAACTCCATGGTCTGGCCGAGGCCTCGGATCTGGACAGTGCCAGTCACCTTACGGCCGAATAGCTTGACTTGGTTGCGGTCCTGCCAGTCGTCTAGCCAGTCATAGCCATCCCAGTTGATGTCTTCATCCCAAATCAGGGCGCCAGCGTAGTACGGGTCCGACTCGACATCGAGGTCCGCATCGTACTCGCTGATGAAGTACAACATCATGGTCTGGTTGGCTACGAAGTCTGGGTCCACGTCACTCCCGTGGTTCGCAGTTCCCAGGTCCACGTAGTCCCAGACATCACCATACATCCTCTTGAGGGTGTCTTCGTCGCCGTTGACGTTGGTGGTGACGACTTCTTCGGTGAGTCCTGCTTCTTCTGCCGACTGCATCCCCATACGCTGCCACTCGTTGTCTTCGTCAACGATGAAGTTGTAGTCAAGGTTGGCCCCTATAAAGTACTGGTTGCCGAGATGGATCTCAGCGTGGTTGAGAGAGATAGCTTGACCATCTGGGAACCCGATATCGACCTTCTGCTCCCAGTCGTCGTCGGTGTCTTTGGATGCAGAGTTGGTGAAGAAGCCGAGCCGCCGGTCCTTGCGCCCGTAGAGCAGGAGCTTGTCCTCAGACTCCTCGAAGCTGAGGCGGCCCATGCTGCGGATCAGGATGGGGTCGCCGTCGACGAACACGTCGCTGTGTAGGTTCCACCCGGTGTCGCGCCGCACACGATCAGGGTCGCCCTGGGCGTACCGAACCCCCTCGGCTCTGGCAAGCTCGCCATCAGCCAACAGGTGCGGGGGCCGCGTGAGTGCGAGCCCCTTGTTGAGTCCGATCTCAGACCAGGCCATTACAGAGAGTTACCTCGGAAGAGCGTCCAGCCCCAGCCACGAATGCTGATGACGTCAGTGAAGCCGCCGGCCACCGTACCCCAGATTTCGATCTGGTCGGTAGACAGGGCGGCAGCGTGAACTTGGTCATACGGCGTTACTGTGGCCGCACCACCGGTGGCTTTGTACTCCATGATGCTCAGGCGACCGTATGTGTTGTAGAACGCTTCCAGCTTCAGGATGCCAG
>JBDGYW010001018.1:0-2776 GCA_039588935.1 Gemmatimonadota bacterium
CACGACATACAGCGTTACTGCCATGGCGTCAGCGAAGCCGTTGCGCAAGCAATGATCGAGCTGCTCTACGACAGCGGTTGGTCGCATGTCGAGCTGGAGCAGATCTCACGCTACACCTGGCAATGCTTGCTGGACGATGCGCAAGCGGAAGTCGCTGCAAATCTTCTGGATTCTGACCAAGATTGAGCGGCGCAAGCGAAGTACTTATAGGCGGGCGTGGTGCTCGCGACACACTAACTGAGGAGATGAAATGTCACGATACAAAGATTTGCTCGCGACCGTTGACGACGCCCACGATTGGGAACTCGGCCAAACCCGAGGCTGGCGCGGTACACGATACAGCAGCACCGACACGTGCCGAATCTGCGGACTAAGGCGCAAGTATTTTAGCGACAGACAAAACGGCGTTGATGAAAGCTATAGCTTCGAAACGTTTGAGGGCGAGTCACTGGCCCTACGTGAAGCCGCCGAACTGGAGTGCTGAATGAACCTAGCAATCTGGCACAAACTCGGGTGCAAACCCTACATCAAGATCGACATACGGACGCACACCAACGGCTACACGGGCTATTACCGAATCCAGGTAGTAACCACCCGTGAGATAGCTGAGCGGTTCCTGCGTGAGCACAAGCGGTGCGTGAGCGTGGGGCAGTTCTACTGTAAGAACCGCAGGGCCATGGCTGAGCGGTTGCGCAAGCGAATCAGCGGCCAAGCGACTCACGCTCAGCATGATGGCGCTTACAGACGAACACGACGTTCCGGGGATCTAATACAAGATCTGGCCGTGACTCGCGAGGGATGATGTGGTGACCGTCGACCGGTTGAGCCCAGTACGGGAAGCCCTCTTGCGCACAATCGACGCAAGGGGCTTCATCGTAGGCCGCAGCGTAGTCGAGTCGCGCACGCAGCATGACGGCTCTTGCTTTCTGCCACGTCCTGGCGGAAGGCTGGCGGGTCGCGTGCGCAGAGTGAAATTTGCGTCGGGGGAGTTCTTTGGATTTCTTAGCCATGATCATTCAAGTACACACACGCCGTAACATTTCCGCCATCAAGGCACCTTGCGACATAGGCATGGGGCAATCCTTACGGTGCGTGCTCAATACTCCAACTCTCTGGCAAGCGTGCGGATTACCAATAGCTACGCACTTCGCGTTAAACAATGCGAAAAAAGGCCAGTGGGTCGCGATTGCCCCTTTAGCTGACTGTTATTTCATCAAAAGCGCCTGATTTGTTCCAAGATATCGGATCTAGAGCGAAGTACTAATATGGCGGGCGTGGTGCCCGCGACACAAACGAAGGGACGAATGTGAAATCTGCGGGGAACTCATTTGGAAGCGCGACCACGCTAGCTTCCCGGCTATATGTGATAGCTGCTGCGAGTCATCTGGGTCTGCACTCAAAGGCTCCAGTGGTTCAGCAGGTCCGCAAAGTGACCTCGACTACCACGGCGGACAATTCAGTAGTGGAGAATGGTAGAATAGCCGCACTCCCCCCGTCGTGGCACCGTGGCGGGGCTGTGTCGAATCACCACACGGTGCTGACTGGCGGCCTTGGGGCTTGCAGGGGTTCGACTCCCCTGGCGTCAGCTTGAGGTTCGTGGTGAACCTCTGACACTTTCTTACTGAGGAGATCTTTCATGCGTTCATCATTTAAAGCCACTTTGCGATTCAAAGTGCTGTCTATCCCCGTCAAAGCCTACACGACCACGCCCAGCGCCAACGCTGCTCCGCAACTGAACCAGTTACACTGCGCATGCAAAAGCCGCATGAGGCAGAAGTTGACTTGCCCTTGCTGCGGTGACGTGGACCGCAAGGAAATCGAGCGAGGCTACGAATTCGCCAAGGATCAATACGTCATCGTCGACCCCAACGACTTGAAGTCTGAGGACAAGTCGATTGACGTGGTTGGCTTCATCAAGCCGAACAAGATCCACGACCGCTACCGGTCGGGCAAGACGTACTACCTGGCTGCCGAGGACATCGGCCAGAAAGCCTACCACCTGCTGGTTGAGGCGATGCGCAAGAAAAGAATGGACTGCTTCGCCAAGGCTGTCATTCTGGGTAAGGAGCAACTTGTCCTAATCCGCTCGGTTGAGGGTGCTCTCGTATTGAACGTGCTGCACTACGCTGATGAAATCCGGGGCGCAGACGCATTGCCTCTCGGTGAAGCCGCGCACACAAAAGAGGAACTAACCATTGCTCTCGATCTGATTGAAGGCACAACATTGCCTGACGCCCAGATGGATAGCTATTCCAACCCCTACAATGCACGGTTGCGGGAAGTCATCGCCGCTAAGGTGGATGGCAAGGAGATCGTCTCGCCGCCGGCTGCGGAGGAAGATGAGGCACCGGTTATCAACCTGATGGACGCGCTGCAGAAGTCGCTCGCAGCGATGGACGGACGCAAGACAGCCAAATCAGCCACCTCAAGACGAAAGAAGGTGACAGCGTGAGTATACTCATCCACTTTCACAACGGACCCCTCCACGACCACATCGCGGAGTTCGATGAGCTACCGCGCAAGTATTCCGTGGTCGCGGACAACGTCCTTTACCGTTACGAAATCGAGGCAGCGAATGCGCAAGGAATTGAGCCCAGCCCGGAAGGCGATGCTAATGAGGTATTACGAGGAGTGGAAGTGCGATGCGAAGACCAGTGACACGAATAATTGTCGAGGGCTATCCGGACAACCACCCGGCCGACTTCCTGCGGCAGTATCAAATATCTGCCGGGATGTGTTGCTGCGGAAAGGTCCTGATCGCAGTTGACATTGCGCA
>JBDGYW010001019.1:0-2768 GCA_039588935.1 Gemmatimonadota bacterium
ACATGATGGGGTGGGCCTACGAAGACGGGATAGAATTTGCCGATGGGAGCACTGAGAGTTTTGCTGAGATGCAGCAGAAGATCTATGACAATACGCTGGCCTGGGCGGACTCGCTCGGTATCATAGTCGCTCCCGTCGGGTGGGCGTGGCAGGAGGTGCTTCGCAATGAAACGGAACTGCACTATCTGCACTCGGTAGACCTGAGTCATCCCAACCTGCGCGGTTCCTATCTGAGCGCGTGTGTGTTTGTGGCAACGATGTTTGGCAGGAGCTTGAACGCTGCGGAGTACTATGGTGGAGTTCCCGAGGCGCAAGCCAGAGAGCTGCAGCAGGTAGCCACGCGAATTGTGCTCGACAACCTCGAGCTGTGGAATGCAGATCCCGTAGGCGCCGCAGCATGGGTTACTGCTTCGTATGGTTGGTGATCCAGCCGAAGGCATAGAAAAGCACGACAGGAAGACCGCTCGTAGCTGAAGAAGGAGAATCCGATGCGCCTGAAAGCCTGTGTTCTTAGCATGTTGCTCTTTTCGCTGGGGTGTGCACGGGGGCCAAGTATCGAGCCGACCCCATCTGCTGGTCTCTTCGACGTGATCATCGCGAATGGCCGGATTGTCGATGGGACCGGCAATGCCTGGTTTTATGGCGACATTGGGGTCCGCGATGACCGGATCGCTGCCATCGTTCCACGGGGGCTGTTGCGGGATGCGACGGCAACCGAACGATTCGACGCCTCAGGCCTGGTTGTAGCTCCGGGATTCATCGACATACAGAGTCACTCGAGGGGCTCACTTCTGTATGGTGACGGACGGGTTGTCAGCAAGATCACACAAGGTATCACGACGGAGATCTTGGGCGAGGGCGCCACGAATGCGCCGGCAAACAGGCTGACGCTGAGCGAAACGGGCGATCCGAGTCCGGAGGATCTAGAACGTGCGGCACCGTTCATGGGGCCTGATGGTTTCGGCAACTGGCTCGAGGCAATGGAAACGCATGGTGTGACTCCCAACATAGGATCCTTTGTGGGCGCGGCCACGATTCGTGTGTACGCCAAAGGCATGGCTATGGGCGAGGCTACTCCCCTCGAGCTCGACTCGATGCGGACGGCGGTGAGATGGTCGATGGAGGGTGGTGCGTTCGGAATCGCATCGGCATTGATCTACCCTCCCGGTTCGTACGCGTCGACCGAAGAACTCATCGAGATCAACAAGGCGATGGCTCCTTATGGTGGTGTTTACATCACGCACTTGCGTTCTGAAGCCGACCAGTTCATCGAGGGGCTTCGTGAGGCGATTGAGATCGGCGTGGCAGCGCACGTGCCGGTCGAGGTCTATCACCTCAAGGCGGGAGGCGTGCGCAATTGGCATAAGCCCGCACATGCGATCGCACTCATCGACTCAGCGCGTGCGGCCGGCATCGACATACAGGCGGACATGTATCCCTACACGGCTGGTAGCACAGGTCTCACTGCCTGCCTCCCGCCCTGGACGGCGGCGGACGGGTTACTCCTCGAAAACCTTCGGAATCCTGAAACTCGTGCCCGTATTCGGGAAGAGATCCTGAACCAGACAACGGATTGGGAGAACCTGTGCGTTCTGTCGACTCCTGAGAACGTACTGATTCTCGGCCTCGAGAAGCCTGAGAACCAACAGTTTTCGGGCCTGCGTTTGGCACAGATCGCGGAACGCCAGGGCAAGCACTGGATCGAGACGGCGATGGACTTGATCGTTTCGGAAGAGTCGCGAGTGGGCGCCGTCTACTTCATGATGAGCGAGAGCAACGTCATGCTGCAGATGCATCAGCCATGGATCAAATTCGGCACGGATGCCGGCGGCGTCGATCCTGACAGCGCCAGAGGCCTCACACATCCACGAGCATACGGCACCTATCCTCGCATACTCGGCAAATACGTG
Organism: Gemmatimonadota bacterium; assembly: GCA_039588935.1. Lineage (GTDB taxonomy): Bacteria > Gemmatimonadota > Gemmatimonadetes > Gemmatimonadales > GWC2-71-9 > JBDGYW01. The sequence continues at coordinate 1,911 of JBDGYW010001019.1, forward strand.
AGGGAAGAACGGGTGATGCCTCTCGAGGAGGCGATTCGCAAGATGTCTTCAGCCGTCACGACACGATTATCGATTCAGGATCGGGGCATTCTACGGGAGGGGATGTACGCAGACATCGTGATGTTCGATCCAACCACGATTATCGACAATGCGACATTCGAGGAACCACATCAGCTGTCGGTGGGAATGCAACACGTGCTCGTGAACGGTGTTCCCGTCGTGCGGGATGGACGTCACACCGGTGCCAAGCCGGGGATTGTGGTGAGGGGACCGGGGTACATCGGGAATCGGTAGAAAACCGAGCCGCAATTGGAGTAAGGCTCATGGGCCGTGGCGTCCAGAGCGGGACAAAGTCGTTCGAGATTCCGCGGCCCGAACATTTCCAGCGATTCGGGACTCTAACAGAAGAACGTTCCGGTCAGTTCGTTCTTCTGAAGGAGGACCCGATGCGATCTCCGCTCTTTGCTGTTCTGTTTGTGCTCGCCCCTGTCGGTTGGGGTGGCTTGGCGCACCTGGCAGCCGCCGCACCTTCGCCCGAGATGTTGTTGTCCTCACAAAGAGCATCCCAGAATGATGCTGTTCTCCGAGCCCTGTCTGAGGCATTGCGGAGCGACTCGGACATCGAGGTGCGTCGCGCTGCTGCTTGGGCACTGGGCGAGATGGAAGACGCTCGGGCGATTCCGGCACTGGGCGAGGCACTCCGGAACGATGAAGATCGGCGAGTGCGCAGAACGGCCGCTTGGGCCATGGGCGAGATCGAGGACCCCCGAGCCATAGAGTTCCTGGTTACGGCGCTCGGCGACGATGACGCCGAGACTCGCCGGACCGCTGTCTGGGCACTGGGCGAGATCGAGGATG
>JBDGYW010001020.1:0-2767 GCA_039588935.1 Gemmatimonadota bacterium
GACGGAAGGACCTACACGGTGACCTACACCGCAACAGATGCCTGCGGGAACCAGGAATCGAGCTCAGCCACTGTCTTCGTTCCACATGACAGAGAAGGATAGGAAATTCCATAGCCCTCCGAGCGCGGTCATCTTGAATTTCCGACTCTGTCGAGCGTGATGATACGCCGTCTGGTGCCGGTAACGCTAGCAAAACGCTGAGCGCCTTCAAGCATGGTTTCGAACCGACTGTTTTTACGGGATTAAAATTAATGATGACGGACGATGGTAGTAGGGTTAATATAGGAAATCTCATGTTCGTGTCGTTCCCACCGCCATGACAATTCAGCACTTAAGAGCCCGGGAAAGCCCATCAATGGGTGTTTGAAGGTAGCACGACCAAGTCCGAGAAATTGAAACAGGTGGTGATGACAGCTTTGTTCATCACCAAGCCACACCTGTGGCGTAGCCTGTCCATCTAAGGCGGGATGATTTTAAAAGGATGCCAAAGTAGGTTGAGATTCTGGAGTAGGGGGAGCGCGAGAAGCGTTGTTTCGATTCCGCAAGTGGCGCAAGATCGTTCCAATGACTTTGGGCTCGGTGATGAAAGCAATGACACGTAGTTCGCCTCCACAGTCGGGATAAATGAGAGGATCCGTAAGGAAGACGCGTCGGATCAGATGAGCCCATCGTTTCCTCAGTGCGGCTCGCTTTCGTGGGGAGAGGGTGGGGTCGATTTGTTTTGGGGAAGAGTCTTCGTTTGTGAACGTGGATAGAGCAAGGTTGGTTTTGGCTCGATACGCCCGCGCTTTCGATGAGTAACTTATAGGAATTTGCTATCCGCCGAGGAGTCAAGAGAAGTGTCGCGAAGGCCTTGGAAATGTCGAGATTCATGCTGAGCCGTCTTGCTCGAGCTCCGTGGGACATCACAAGAGCAGGGCGCAGCCGGCTAGGCGTCTAAAAAACGCTACTGGCCAAGGGGTAGACGCAAACCGCCGCGCCACTCAGTGACGACCCTGAGAGGTTTTTCCACCTTCAGAAAGGGGCATAGACGGTGTCTTGGAAGAGTGGAGGCGAATGGGCGAGAGGCTCTGGTGGCTGCGATTCATAATTTATGTGCGTGAGTATCTTCTTGATGACTCGATACTCGGTAATGAATGAAACGATCTTCATTTCTGTGCGGCAAAATCGACAAAGCAATGGATCAATTTCATACACTTTCTGGATGAGCTTGGCCCAGGTGAGCCTGCGGCGGCGATGCCAACCGTCGGCATCCTGCTTCTGCGGGTCGGGAACTTCTCGGTCATGGGGGCTCACGAGCTCTGAGTTGCGTCGGCGCTTGCCGCGGGAGGCGTTTGCGTAGTAACCCCAATTTCGAATGAGCTGCTGTCCAGGTTCTGGGATGTCGTGCTGTGCCAAAACTGGGCCACCTTAAACACCGCGTAAAATCAGCAGATTAGCATCAATGCGCGCGACGGTGGCGCGGCCCTGGGGCCGTACAATTCGCTGGCCGTTTGGCCGACGGTGATATCTTCATCTCCATGATAACGTACCATCTCCAACTCCTACTGCTCGGCGTGGCTGGGTCAACCGCTATCAGCAGTCCGTGATCGACTACCTCCAAGAGGAGAACCGAGTGCTCCGAGCCCAGCTTCGTGGCAAACGACTCAGGCTCTCTGACAATGAGCGGCGCCGGCTCGCCGTCAAGGCGAAGGCTTTGGGTCGAAAAGCGCTGACCCAGGTCGCCTCCATTGTCACACCCGAGACGCTCCTGCGATGGTATCGTGACCTGATTGCCGCCAAGTACGATGGCAGCAAGAACCGTGGTCCGGGCCGACCACCGACGGCGAAGGACATTTGTGAGCTCCTCGTGCGCATGGCGCGGGAGAACCCGACATGGGGGTACACAAGGCTGCGCGGCGCACTCAAGAACCTCGGGCATGATGTCGGGCGCAATACCATCAAGAGGATCCTCGCAGACCACGGTATCTCGCCCGCACCAGAGCGGGGTAAGAGCATGTCGTGGAGCACCTTCATCAAAGCACATTGGGGGGCTATCGCTGCCACCGATCTGTTCACGGTGGAGGTTCTGAGCCCCTTCGGACTCATCCGCTACCATGTCATGTTTGTCATCGATATCGCTACTCGTCGCGTTTGCATTGGTGGTATCACATCGGATCCAAACGGGGATTGGATGAAGCAGGTGGCGAGGAACCTCACCGACATGTGGGATGGGTTCCTCCTTGGCAAGCGATACCTCATCCACGATCGGGACCCGCTGTTTACCGAGGAGGTACGTGGGCTCTTGAGAGATGCAGGCGTTAAGCCCCTCCGCCTTCCCGCCAAGAGTCCAAATTTGAACGCATATGCGGAGCGATTCGTGCTCTCCATACGGCGAGAGTGTCTTGACCGCATCGTACCGCTCAGTGAGCGACACCTTCGGATAGCGGTAGCCGAATACATCGTCCACCATCACACAGAGCGGAACCACCAAGGTCTCGACAATGAACTCATCACACCGCTGCGGGCAACCGCAGAAGACGCTGTCCATATCATGTCCCGGGAGCGACTTGGAGGCGTTCTCAAGTACTACTACCGTGCCGCGTAGAGGGTCGCTAGGTACGGGTATCGTCTTGAAGACCTCTACCGGCGTTCTGTGGCGACAGCGTCAGGAACTCTCTGCTGTTCGCTCTCCACCGGTTCGTCGTCATCTACGGGGTAGTGGGATCGAGTTTTGGCACACGACGGGATTGAGGGAAGGTGCCGCCCCCGGTCAGTTCAAGGTCCA
>JBDGYW010001021.1:0-3033 GCA_039588935.1 Gemmatimonadota bacterium
GACTCGTCCGAGGGATGCGAACAAAGCGCGCAGGACCGCGATTTTGCCCATAAATCGCCAACTGCTGGAGATCACGACCCGGCAGTTCGTCTCCTTGATCACCTGCTCTAGTCGCTCAATACAGGCTGGATCCAGACTTAATGCCTCGTCGGTGCTGTGGATTGACTCGTGGGTGTTGAGCACCCCATCGATATCAAGAAATAGTATAGACACGCTCGTTCACCTCATGACAACGTACGACACGAATGGTGTGATCTTCGGCGGTTCTTGGTGTTCGATCTCTGGCACAACAAAGCGAAGTGTGCGTTACCTGCATTCAATATTGCGGGGTGCACATCGGGCGCGGCAGGGCGTAGCTTTGGTTGGAGGCGGCGGCTTATGCCCTGGTTGTTCCTAGAGGACCATCTGCAGGCAGACGCAGAGCACGTCGGGAATCGCTAACTCCATGAGCGCCGTTTGGTTCTTCGGTTTCACGGCGTCATGCACGCTGCAGACCAGACCCGCACTGTACAGGTCAACATCATATCCGTCAACCTGTCCGGCGGTTTCCGTCTCCACGATGGACCGAAACTGTTGGATTCGGCTCATCTTTGGGAACGATCTGGCCATCACGTCGGTCGCTGTGCTCATGTTGATCCGTACGAGCTCGCGCGGCCGACTTGCGGTTTGTCCCGGATACGCAGCGGCCCGGACAACTTCCGTCATCCGGGCCTGTCATTGTTCGGTTGTTGGCGCACTAGCTAGTCTGCACCTCAGCGACCTTCAGCTCCTTCAGGACTCGATCGATCCATTCCTTGTCCAAGTGGGATCGAGCTTCCTTGAGCGCAGTACGCAACTCGGTTGCGGCAGCCTTTCGCGCTGCGTTGTTCCGTTCGGCGTCTGCCCGGTCCGCGAGTTTGGCGCACTCGGCTAGCACACCCTTCGCCGGGTCCCTGGCGATCACGATCAGCTGAACGTCGTACCCATGACAGGTCCCGATGTCTTCGCCGTCCCACCCCTCTCGTTCCCCTTCGACATCGAGCAGACGCGGCTTGCTCATTGCCACGCAGTTGTCGGGCAGGTCACCCAACTCCTCGCCCTCGCCCTCATCGGACCAACCCAGCACGAACTGGAAGCGTTTCTTGAGTTGTGGAACGTCGGCCCAACTGGTGACCATGGCGACCTTGTGGCCTGCCAAGCGAAGTGGTTCGTTGTAGCGAATCACATCGTCCAGCTCGTTGGCGTCGATCCCCTGGCACTCGTTCGGTGACTCCAAGACGTCCAGGAGTTTGACGAGCTTGGTCAGTGTTGTGTTCGGCTTCATTCGTCCTCCTGATAGGATTCGTGGTCACACACGCACGTGGAACGGTGGTGAGCGTCGGCAGCCGTGTTCGCAACGAGGAACACGACGACGATGATCAGGTGGATCCTGACGTTCCTGGGAATCTCTGGTAACAATGGCATCAGATCACCTCAAGCTCCGCGTCATTCACGTCCACCACAGTGCCAGACTGAGGATCAGTTAGGCGCCGGAATCTCAGCTTCTTTCCAGCTTCTTCGACTTCCTCTGGCGTGCTTCCCTCGGGAAGCACGATGGTCGCCGTTCCGTGAATGACGAGGCGGATGGTTACTTGGTATCGGGCCATCAGTCGTTCTTCTCGATGTGGACGTACAAGCGCCGGCCGCCGTCGAAGGTCGCGTAGGAGCGGAAGTACGCTCGCAGCGCCTCGATGTTGCAGCCGCCCTTCCCGATGACGCGACCGCGATCCTCGCTTGCGCAGTGGATCACGAGGTTCTTCCCGCCGGGTCCCTCGTACTGGGAAATCTCGACGGCTTCGGTGTTCTCGACCAGACCCACGACCATCTCGTGGAGCAGATCTTCCTCGACCATCGGCTCACTGGACTTGTTGACTTGATCACTCATGTTGAATTCCTCCATGATCGGATACGACGGGCGCTGCCCGATCTTCGCTTTATTTGCGATCTGCGCTTTTGTACCAGATTTCCTGCTGTTCCAGCCACTCATCAATATAGTCAACCAACGAAAGCCGAGGAGATTGGTTGAAGTGCTCCAGAGCATGCTCCGGGTTGTCGCAGAGCAGTGCGGAAATCTTCCCCTCAGTGGAGTCTAGGGCTTGCTCTTCGATGATTCGTTTCATCGCGTATCGGAAGCCCGCTTCCTTCTTCGGGTCCAGGATCTTTAGCTTGCCACCCTCGTTGCGCCAGAAGAACCAGCCCTCGGACTCCAGGTACTGAAGGAGTTCATCGGATGGGCGGTGGCCCCTCCACAGCGCGGTGGCTGTGGAGGGACCGGCCGGAATCTCGTTTTTGTTCACTCGTAGTTCCTCTCGCAGCTACTGCTTTTTCAACCAATCAGCCAGAATGCGGGCGTTGACGTTCGCGGCCGTTTTCTCTCCCCACTCAGAGTCTTTGGAGAAGAATTGATTGATCAAATTGTGAAGCCGATCAGAACAACCGGGCAACGCGAATAGGCCGACGTTCCGTTCATCAATGTCCATTGACACGTGAAGACTGCCCTCTTCGGTGACGACAGCACAGTCGTACTCCATATGAGCATCTACAAGCTGCTCAGTGTCGTCACCAACCCACTTGATCTTTTCGATTTTGGCTTTCATTTATGCCCCGTTACTGAATGAGCCACCGTGTTCAGAGAGAAGCGGAGTCTCGTTCCTCGGTTCAAGTTCCAGCAGCTCCACGATTCGTTCGTGATTGCCGCCCGAGTCAAGCAAGCTGTGCTGCCCTTCCGGTCCATACAGGTCATTGAGCCATCGGCGCAAGTTGACCATATTGATCTCGGGGTGATTGCTTAGGTTGTAGAAATGTTCGAGGTGCTCGTGTGGTGGGAGCTTCATGAACTCGGGAACCCGCTCTTTCCCGCTCACGATTCTCATCAAGTGAGTGACGAAGAGCCGAGCGAACCGGCGATTGAACCATTTGTAGTGGCCGTTCGTGTTGAGGTAGAAGAAATAGTCGAGGGCCTTGATCTGATTAACGGCTTCTTCCGTGAAGCCGTGTTCAATCACGATTTTAAAT
>JBDGYW010001022.1:0-2761 GCA_039588935.1 Gemmatimonadota bacterium
CCGCCGCAGTCCTTCGCAGGTCGTCCATCTCTTGAGCGTTGTCAGCAAACCCAGCAAGGTCGTCGTCGTCGATGAGCAAGAAGCAGAGTTCCTTGAGAAACGCGAAGACCGTCTCATTCGGACTCTCGGTTTCTAGCGGCACCTGAACCGAAACAGTCTGGTCCGTCGCAACATACTCATCTATCTCGACGATTCGGCCCTCAGGCCCAAGTGGCGGAGACGGCACTACAAGACCGGCTGTGAGCCGTCGTCGAGCAAGGTAGGAACCAAGCTGCGGGGCAAAAGCCGAATCCCACACCGCCTGCACAGCGTCGTAGCGAGGTTCCAGTTCTTCGGTCATTATCTGCCAATAGTCGCGGTAAAAAGCCTCCCACTCGTCTTCGGCGGCATCGACCAGTTCCCGCAGAACGCGCCGGTCACGTCCGGTCAAGAACGTTTGGCTAGCCACAACCATCCCGAACCGAACGTCCCCCCCACCGATTCCCGCTCGATCCACCCGCCCTCTGGCTACCGCCCGAAGAGCCTCGAGCATGCGCATCGGCTCAGCGCGGGGGAAATAGAGTGGGATAAAATGGACCATATCCGTGTTACCCCTAACTTCCTCAACTGAGCGGCGCAGTGAAGACGCTATCGAATCGAGCTTCGTTGGGTAGATGCCGAGTTCCTGCTTTGCTTCCCTGATATGGCGCGCGTAATCCGCGCTGTACATACCCAGAGGTCCAGGCTCGTCAGCGGCGGCAACAGCGAGTACGTGGTACCAGAGATCGACCTGCGGCAAGGTCTCCACTGTCCAGTTCGTCAGCGGTGGCGGCTCATCGGTGTCCATCCCCGGGGCAATTCGCAACTGCACGTCCAGCGAGTCAAGCACTTCGGGATCCAGCTGGTAAGCTTCTTGAAATGCCGCTGTATCGTCTGGACCGGGATCCTCGACCTCTGCGGCACGTAGATAGACACTTCGATATTCAGCGGCGAGTTCTGGCGCATTGTGTTCGAGAAGGCGCCAGCCGCATAGGACGGCCGCTCGGCTGATCGTTCCCGGACCGAACCCATCTCCCGCGGATCTCAGAGTGTTCCCGGCTACGGAATAACACATTTCACGCACTACTGAAAACAGGCTTGCTCTTGGATCGTTCCACCCGGGAGCCCAAACGGCCATGGCATGGACCGTTCTCTGAAAAGAGCTGCCCTCGAACATGCGGCCTTCGAATCCGAGGGCTGGAGCTATGTAGACCCTACCGCTGTCGAGCTGTTCGTCAGCTCGGAACTCAGCGATCGCTGGAGCTACCTCCGCATCCCAACGCCGCCGCATCACCGCAAGATAGGTGGCGTCCCCGGCGGCCGTTTGTTCCCGAAAGTCGGCGTAGAAGACGTCCCATTCGGTTTCGAGGAGTTCGACAAACTCCCGCAACCACCTGCGCTGCCCACCCTCACGGAGCCGCGCCTCGAGCAGACGCATTCCCGCTCGCGTATCCCGTCCGGCGATTGTGGAGTCCCGCGTGCGACGTTCGGCAACCGCCATCAACGCCTGAAGCATTCTCTCGCGAGAAGCCTGCGGGAAATAGAGCGGCACGAAATGAAACAGTTCAAAGGCACGATCCTTCTCAAACTCTTCTCGCAACTCCTCGGCTCGCTCGTCTAGCGGCGTAGGGTAAATGCCGAGTTCCTGCTTGGTCGCTCGGACGCGCTCCAGATAAGCTCCGTCATACATCGTGGGCTGATCTGTCTCGCCGAAGCCAAGAACGGCCAGACCGTGATACCACAGATCCACTCGAGGCTCGGACAGTACGACCCAGCCACCGTCTAAATCGGAGGACGGCTCCTGTGCGACGACGGTGCGCGGGTTCGCGGAGGACGCTGCGCATATCACCAAAACAGCCGCGCATACGAAATGCCGTGTTGCGGTAAATCCATGTCGTACAATCACTTAACTTAACACCTCTCTGTGAACTGCAGCTGCTCAGTTGCAGAACCACTGTGTCTCATTCTCGGTATTCACCTAGAGAAACAAGCCACCATTCACGGACAACCGGCATCCGATTCGATCGAGCGACCTCAACTACCTAATTACGTTACACAGCAAGTGCAACCGAGGTCCAAGGTTACGATACCGAAACCAGGGTTGAGCGCTACCGGCCGCCAGTTTCCCTGTTCCTTCTCTTGTCGGCAATCCAGTGGTCTACTGACAGCTCGGAGTATCCCAATAAGGCCAGAGCGGCTAGGCTCGCGATGTAAAGAACGTTCACTTCGTATCCGGGCATGCCGAACTGAGGTCCCGTGTCTGTCATGCCTGTCATGTTCATAAAACTAAACCCCGCCGCCAGATGCACCTTGAATAACGCCACCACCATGTTGGCAATCAGCAATATTGATACGATCGGCACAAGCGCGCCAACGATCAACGCGATCCCTCCGAAAAACTCGAGTGCACCAACTGCCCACGCCGTGAATGTCGCTGCCGGTACGTCCAGGCCTTCCAACATGCTCACGAACATACTGTGACCGTCACTGCTGAACAGCTTCGGAAAACCGTGGTAGATGAATCCGAATCCGACAGCCAACCGCAGCGGGATCGATGCCCACCGATTCAATGCCTGGTTCATTATCAATCTCCGTTGTTTCTAGTCAACCAGCCGTTTCTCCTTTCTTGAGTGTCTCCAGGAAGCCAAGGATTACACGGCCACCTATCACTGCCGTGGGGCATAGGCGGCATACGCTGGATATGCGGCATACCGGTCCAAACACCGCTGATGCCGTGGATCCC
>JBDGYW010001023.1:0-2761 GCA_039588935.1 Gemmatimonadota bacterium
TAGCACACACCTAGCGTTTCGACGTGCCAGAGTTGTGAGTATTAGTTGGTCGTCAGCTCCATTACCCAGATGTCACTCTCATGGCGAGCAATCGTGAAGTAAAACTGCTCACCATCACACGCGAATTCGCGGCGGAATGACGGTCTCGCCGGATCGTCAAAGTCGATCAGCAGCTGAGCTACTCCAACCTCGACAGGGACCGACCAAATGCTCGACCGGCGCTCAGCGTCGTACGCCTTGTAATAGACGGTGCGACTATCTGCCGACCACACGGCAAAGGCGGGAGCAGGCAGTACGGCAGGATCATCGGTATGCACTAGAACACGTGAATCGCCGCCATCCGGAGTAATCAAACGGAGTGCATTGTCCCACATGTAAGCCACAAACCGTCCGTCCGGCGACCACGACGGGTCCACGCCACCATCCATCGTGAGTTGGCGGGCACCATTCCAGGGTGCGTCTCGATGCGGCCTGGATACCAGATATACCTCAGAACGCCCGGTTGCATTTCCCTGGAACGCCAGCTGATTGCCATCGGGTGCCCAGACGGCGTTGAGCTCATCTGCAGGGCTGGTCGCTACCGGCTGAACCGAGCCCCCATCTGCCGAGACGGCGTACACGTCCCGATTTCCATTCCTGAACGTGTGCAGCGTGATTTGCGTTCCGTCAGGTGACCATGATTGCACGAAATCATCACTGGGATGGGTTGTGAGCTGTTGTGCTTCGCCGCCGGTGATCGAAATCTTCCATACATCTTGATTGCCGCTACGGTTCGTGTCGAAGGCCAGCCAACGGTTGTCAGGTGACAACGCAACACCCTCTATTGTTTCGCGGCCTGTCGTCAGCGGCTGGGCCTCGGAATTCGATATTGGACCTCCAATAGGTACCTTCACGGACCAAATGTGTGTATCTGCCGTGTATACCGAGTAGGCCAGCGTGGTTCCATCGGTCGCTGCGCTCATGGTGTGAGCATCGAGCCCCGTGGTAACACGAACCGGCTCCCCTGAAAGGCGACCTGCACTTGTGATACGTGCCCTATACACATCACGACCACCTTCCCTGTCCGACACGAAGAGAAACTCCCTCGAATTAGGCAACCACACCGGGCTGGCGTTGAGAGACGTGTTCGGAATCGCCTCCACTGGTTCCCCCTCGCTCACCGACACCACCCAGATCGAGCTTGGAGCAACGTTGGCAATATGCAGAGTGCCGAACACGAAGGTTGCGTTCCCGGACACGTAGGCGATCCGATTCCCGTCAGGCGACCATGCCAGAGAATGGGGTTGAGGCGCGTCCCCCAACTTCCTTGACACACCACCATCCACCGCTTGTAAGTGGATAGCCTCGTCTTTGACATATGCCATCTGTTGGCCATCAGGCGACCAAGTCGGAGCATACACGGATACGTCGGGTGACGGCTCGACTAGGCGCCTGGCAACGCCGCCGAGCGCAGGCACAACGTAGATCGCCCCACCCAAAGCCTCAAACGCACCTATCACGTCTACGTGTCCGCCGCCAGTCTGAAATGCGACGCGTGTGCCGTCCGGTGACCACTGTGGCCAACGATGGCCACCCTGAACCTCTTCCGTCAGGTTGAGAGTACGCCCACCCGCGATCTGCCTCACATAGATCTTCATGGCGCCCGGTGGACCAGCCGCGTACGCTATCATGTCGCCGTTCGGTGAAATCGCTGGGTCCACTTCCAGCCCCGTAGCGCGCGTGAGTTGCTGCATTTGCCCAACGCGGATTGACTCAGAAGATCGACTCGTCAGCAATGCAGCCGCACTTCCTATTACCACAATCGCGGCAGCTATCAGAGTGTACCTGAAACGGTTGCTCGATCGAACAAGCGCCACCACAGGGCGGGTGTCAGTAGGGGTTACGCCACCGCTCGGAGTTGCCAAGGCTTCGAGCCTCTGCAACAACTCTTCCGCAGTTTGCCACCGGTCGGCGGCCTTCTTCTCTAAACACTTCGCAACCACCTCAGCAAGCGCCGTCGGAACTGAATCGCGGTACTTTGTGACTGGATCAGGTATGTCAGATACGTGTGCCGCCAACACCATCTGAGGTGTCGTGCCCAAGAATGGTGGTCTTCCTGCCAGCAATTCGTATGCGACGGCACCGACGGCATATATGTCAGCACGGTGGTCAACGTGAGGATCGGCGGAAGCCTGCTCCGGTGCCATATATGCAGGTGTACCAAGAGCGACGCCTGCAGTTGTCAACTTGTCGCGACCTGTGGCCTCGCTCACTGCTTTGGCCACTCCGAAATCGGCGACCAAAGCGTGGCGGCCAGAAAGCATGACGTTATCAGGTTTGATGTCTCGGTGCACTACGGACTCTCCATGCGCATGTGCCAGAGCATCGACTATCTCACGGAGGATCCTCAATGCCTCTGGAATCGGCAACTCGCCGCGCTTTGACAACCTTTCTCGCAGCGACTCACCCTTCACGTAGGGCATTACGTAGTACAAGAACTCCCCAGCCTCACCTGAGTCGTGCAGTGGAAGGATGTTGGGGTGTTGGAGTTGGGCGGCGATCTCGATCTCTCGTAGGAAACGCTCGGGGCCAAGTGCCTCTGCCAACTCCGGACGCAAGACCTTCACTGCCACCTTGCGACGATGCTTCAGGTCCTCAGCGAGGTAGACTGTAGCCATTCCACCGCTACCAATCTCACCCTCAACTGCGTAGCGGTCGGAGAGCGCCTGCTTGAGTCTTTTGAGGACGTCAGACATCTGAGTCACCCAGGCGATTTGGCCTT
>JBDGYW010001024.1:0-2758 GCA_039588935.1 Gemmatimonadota bacterium
CACCGTATGCCGAATCTGCGGGCGGCAAATCACCCAGTTTCACAGCCATGGCTATGAATGCTATAATAAAAGTGTCCCATTTATCTCCACAGTGATCTTGGAAAAGTGACCCACCAGAGTGGGAACCCAGTATACTGGAGATGTCGGATATTCGTACCCCATTTCCCTATACTGGAGAAAGGAGATGATCACAGTGGAGCAGAAAGAACAGATTCGTCGCGCCTTCTACGTAGAAGGCAAGAGCATCCGCCAGATCCAACGAGAGACCGGCTATCACCGGCAAACGATTCGCAAGGCACTACAGGATAGTGCAGTGCCCAAGTACGAGCGCAAAGAGCCGCGTTCGAGGCCGGTGCTGGATCCGGTCAAGGCGATTATCGATCAATGGTTGGCTGAAGACCGGAACAAGCCATCCAAGCAGCGACACACGGCGAAACGGATCCACGAACGATTAACAACTGAATACGGTTTTCAAGGGGCAGAGTCGACCGTGCGAAGCTACGTCAGTCAGCAGCGCAAAGCGATGCGTGCGCAAGTGTTCATACCTTTGAGCTATCAGCCAGGGCAGACAGGCCAGGTTGACTTTGGCGAAGCTTGGGTCATCATCGCCGGCGAGCGGCTCAAGGCGCAGTTGTTCTGCCTGCGTTTGGGCTACTCCAAGCAACCCTTCGTCACTGCCGTGCCGACGCAAGCCCAAGAAGCGTTCTTTGAGGGTCACGTGCGTGCCTTCGACTTTCTGGGCGGTGTGCCCCGCGAGTTGGTCTACGACAACCTGAAGGCAGCGGTCAAGCGCATTCTGGAAGGACACAAACGGGAAGAGCAAACAGCGTTCGTTGCTTTTCGCTCACACTATCTGTTCGAGAGTCGCTTCTGCACGCCGAGAAAAGGGCACGAAAAAGGGTTGGTCGAAGGGTTGGTCGGCTATGCCCGGCGCAACTGGCTGGTGCCGGAGCCCGAATTCGACTCCTGGGACGAACTGAACAGCTATCTGTTGGAAAAGTGCAGGGCAGAAGGCCAACGCCGCTTGCGCGGCATGCAGGCGACGGTCGGCGAGATGTTGGCTCAGGAACAAGATCATCTGCTTCCGTTACCCGTCTATCCTTATCGTTGTTGCAAGCTGCTTCCGGTGCAGGCCAACGGCTTTGGCCTGGTCTCGTTCAAGACCAACCGCTACTCGGTGCCTGCCGACCACGCGCACGAAGACCTATGGCTTCGGGCCTACGTGGACAAGGTCGAAATCACCAATAGTCGCCAGACACTGGCGGTCCATACACGATGTTACAAGAGAGAGCAGGACATCCTGAATCCCTTGCATTATCTGCCGCTATTGGAACAACGTCCCGGTGCATGGGAACAAGCCAAACCGATTCAGCAGTGGAAAGCGTATTGGCCAGAGGTCTTTGATACCTACCTGGCTGCACTGCGGGAACGGTTGTCCACCACGCAAGCGACACGCGAGTTCGTGCGCATCCTGCGACTGCACGAAGACCACCCCGAGCAGGTCATCGCGCAAGCACTTCAGCAAGCTTTGGATGGGCACTGCTACAACGCCGATGGGGTGAAGCAGATCGTGCTTCATCTGACCGAACCGGCACAGACCACGCCGCCGCTAGATACGGAAACGCTATCTATTCCAGACGTCGAACCAGTGACCTGGCCGGAAGTAGAACAGTTTGACCAGTTGTTGTCGACCGTCGCCGGAGGTGCACAATGAGTCTCGACATTCGCTTGCCAATCTTGCTCCGTCGATTGCGTCTGCCTACGGTTGCTGCCAACTACCGCAAGTTTGCTCAAGAAGCAGCCCATAGCGGCCAACCCTATGAAGAGTATCTCTTGGCACTGCTGGAACATGAAGCCAATCAGCGCGATATCAATCGCCGTAAACGACGCATCTATGAAGCCCACTTCCCGCTCTTGCGTACGCTCGACGAGTTTGACTTTGCCGCCTTGCCCAGCTTGAACCGCAACAAGGTGCTGAACCTGTCCAAAGGCGAGTACATCGAACGTCACGAGAACATTGCCTTGATCGGCTCAATCGGCACTGGCAAAACACATATCGCCATTAGCTTGGGCCTGGCCGCCTGCGAGCAAGGACGACGCGTCCGCTTTTACACGGCCGCTGGACTGATCAACGAACTGCTCGAAGCTCAGGATACGCACCGGCTCAGCAAGCTGGAAGCTTGGTTGATGAGACAAGATCTGATCATCCTTGACGAAGTCGGCTTTGTCCCCTTCAGTCAACGCGGCGCACAGATGCTCTTTGCTTTTATCAGCCAAAAGTACTTGCGTGGTTCGCTGATCGTCACCTCCAACCTGGCCTTTGCTGAATGGACCGAAGTCTTTGGCGATTCGCGCTTGACCAGTGCTTTACTCGACCGTCTGACCCATCGCTGCCACATTCTTGAATTCTCGGGCGAGAGCTATCGCTTCCGCCAGAGCTTGCACAAGCAAGCTCAAACGTCGACCTTACCAGACCCAGACGCTGTTAAATCGTCGGTCACGTCGCCGACCTAGTTTTACCCCCTCCCGGAGGACGTTTCACATCGCCGTGACCTTCTCCGGGTGGGTCACTTTTCAATTGTCAAAAGGGCCACTTTTTCAATATCGCGTTGTGACACAACCTGTCAAGGTGGGTCACTTTTAGGCTGTCAGGTGGGTCACTTTTTAATTGACATTCATACAAGGCCGAGTTGATGGCCAAAGGAGTGTATTGATGATCAGAATCACACATCTCTCCAAGCACTTTCAAGTCGCCCAA
>JBDGYW010001025.1:0-2755 GCA_039588935.1 Gemmatimonadota bacterium
AAGCCGCGTTCATCAACCACGTCTTGACCGCCGGTCCATCCGAGTGTACGCAATCCCATCGCCTTGTCGAAAGAGAACACGGCGACCTCGCCGGGGAAATCCGGACATGCTCTATTCACCCACCCAAGTCGCTGCTCGTTCTTGAATGCGTATACGGCATCGAGCAGACAACTACCGTTTTGGAGCTCCCCATCCACGATTGCCACAGTGAAGTCGTTTGGTAGGTCAGGCAGGGGAGGAGATGAAAGTGGGGGCGGAGGCGGCGCGAGAATCCGATCTTCCTCCAAAAGGCGCAAAATGGTGCCCCCGGCACCCACAGCGAACCCGTCGTGAATTGATGTGCCCCAAACACCGTTCAGAATTGCGTGTACACCATCGACGTCGGTGAACTGCATTCTCCATTGAGATCCGTCGAATTGAGCGAGGAGGCCTGATGCATCACCGGTAAGTGGATCCTGGCCTCCAACAGCGAGGAGTGCTGAGGCCGAAAAACCGGTGACGTCTCTGAGGCTAAACGTGCCGGTGCCCAGCGTCGTCCAACTTGCGCCACCGTCCTCAGTGCGAACTCTCAAGCCAGAACTCCCCACGACATGTGGAGCATCGGTCGACGAGCCCCATATGCCGTGCAACGTGTCAGCAAAGTGGGGACTTATCAGCTGCCAAACCCAGCCGGTGCCAGCTGCGTCACCCCTGAGTACGGTGCTGGGATACGGATCGCCGGCTACCTCAGGCGCTTCAACACCAGCTACCAGCACTCTCGTATCACTTCCCCAAACGTGCTGGAAATCGTGACTTCCAGCCACTGGAAGTTGACTCCACGCACCGCCGGCAGAATGCAGAATCGTGTTGCCCTCGCCGACCGCGAACACGTCGCCGGACGAAAGACCCCAGACCGCGTTCAAGCGAACATTCGTGCCACTGGTTTGTTCGACCCAACCGGCCCCGTCGTTATGGAGTATCGTGCCCCCGTCGCCAACCGCGAAAACGTCATCAGGCCCGCTGCCCCACACACTTTGTAGATGTCTAGATACGGTGGTGGGCTGCGGATTCCAGCTGGTTCCGTCGTAGTGGAGAACGGTTGCGGCGTCACCTACCGCAAACACGTCGTCCCACGAGAAACCCCATACGTCCCGAAGATCTTCTGTGGTTCCGCTTTCCAGCGTTCCCCACTCGATCTGCGGTGAAGCCACTACGGTCACCGTGGCGGTTCCTGTTTCACCCTCACTCGTCGCAGTAATGGTTGTTGTACCGGCGGATACGCCCGTTACGAGTGCACCAGATGGCGAGGAGGACGACCCCGGGGTGAGGGTTATTTCTGCGACGGCGGGTTCGCTACTCATCCACTCTACATCCCGAGAGTACACGTGCAGTCCCAACTCATCATACGTTTCTACGAGCATCTGCGCGGCCCCGCCTATCCCGATAGAAAACGCGACTGGCTCGATGTCCACACTGGCCACAGGACGGCACACCGGCGCGTCGCGCAAACTGACGCTGAACGAAACGGCGGCGGTTTGCCCATCTTCGATCTCGACCTGGACCGAGGCGGATGTCGGGTGCTCCAGTCGGTGGCAATCCGGGGGGCTGTAGTTGACATCGAACATGCCTGCCGGCAAGGAGAAAGATGCGGTTGAAGCCTGAGCCGCCGGTGGAGGAAGCGCAACCGAGATGGGCGGGGTCTGTGCACCAGCGTGAGTCACCTCCACCGTTCCGCCATCAACGACACTTTCCTTGAGGCCTATTACAGTCACCTGCAATGTGCCTTGCGGTGCGTACGCCGACGCAGCCCCGCCGAGGCCGAACACTGTCAGGCAGGCTACCACGCCAAGGCTGGCGCCCGAACGCATTACCCTCGGCGGCCATCCGTCACGTGCGAGACCATGTGCCAGCCAGCCAGACTCCGATCCGGACATTACACCCTTTCCAGGGAGGCGGGTACTAAAATGAACTTCTGTTCAGCGCTTCGCTAGGGTGGGCTCACGGCAAGTGCCAATCATCGGGTTTCCATCAGCTTACAGGCGGTCCCGAGTCTCTGATGGTCAGGTGTTTGCCACAATCCTTGCGGTTGTGTGCCATCGGCTGTACACGACCCTAGCGGAGCATCGGTAGCATATGCACATTAATCCCCCACCCCACGCAGGCCATAGTCATGGATGCCGTAATGCGACGCCTACAGGAAGCCCTCGCCGACAGATACACGGTCGAACGCGAAATCGGCCGCGGTGGAATGTCCGTTGTCTATCTCGCGAACGATCTCCGAATCCAACGCAACGTTGCCATCAAGGTTCTGCGCCCTGAACTGACGGCGTCTATTGGCGCCAAGCGGTTCCTGAGCGAGATCAGGATCGCCGCAAACCTCGAGCATCCCAACATCCTGCCGCTGTTCGATTCCGGTGAAGCGGACGGCCTGTTGTATTACTCGATGCCGCTGGTTGAGGGCGAGTCCCTTCGCGAACGTATCGAGCACGAAGGGGCGTTGCCGTTGGATGACGCGCTGTTGATTGCCAAGGAGGTCGGAGAGGCTCTTGCCTATGCGCACGAGCAGGGTGTAGTGCATCGGGACATCAAGCCCGAGAACATTCTCGTTGCCAGCAGCAAGGCAAGGGTAGCCGATTTCGGCATCGCCAGCGCGGTGTCGGATGCCGATGCGGAACAGTTGACCGCGAGCGGAGTGGTAATCGGGACACCCCAGTACATGAGTCCGGAACAGGCAGGAGCTTCCGGGCGCGTTGACGAGCGGAGCGATGTGTACTCC
>JBDGYW010001026.1:0-2751 GCA_039588935.1 Gemmatimonadota bacterium
GGTGACCTGGGGATTGACGCCGTCAACCACCAGCTGAAGTCCTTTGCGCAGGAGAAAAGAGGAGTTATTTTCAGTATAGGGCACCAGTGAAAGCAAGCCATTTCCATGGGTGAACCAGTGAGGATTGTCGATCTCGCCAAAGATCTGGTTCACCTTTCAGGGTTCGAGATCGGGAGAGACATTGACCTCGTCTTCACGGGACTTAGGCCGGGCGAGAAGTTCTTTGAGGAACTCTTCAACGGCGATGAGACCTTCAAACGCACCACCCACGACAAGATCTTCGTTGCGAAGAACGGTTCGGCGCCCAAGATACCAGCAATGCGCCTGGACAGGCTCTACGCGGCAGTAGAGGCTGGAGACGTCCTACGGATTCGTCAGCATCTAGCAGAGGTGGTACCGGCCTACATGTCGGAGACCAGTAGTGCCAGGGCCGCGAATGGTGGCAACGGTAAGAGGGGCAAGGACACGGGTGCGGCAGTTCGTCGGACGTCCGCCGAGGCGCAGTAGCAAAGATTCCGCTGGTCGCTGGGTATCAGTTGCTTAACGAATCCGACCGACATCGAATAACTTTCCCCCTTCACGTTTCGCGTCACTCATCCGCCGCGTGATCCCGAGGTGTATGAATCAAGATCTTGCCGGCGGCGCGGTGACGAGGTGGTCGAGCGTTTCGTGATGGCTGTGAAATGAATCCCTTGGGTGGAGCAACCGAACTGACGCATTGTGAGCAGCACGCTCCTTTTCTCGCCCGGCGATTCGAATGCGTGATGCTTTCGTGCAGCCTGAAGAGGCACTGGGCGCGAACTCTGGGTCGCTGCAACCGCCCGAGCTTGCCGAGTGTGCTCAGCCTACGTCGTGGAGGAGGAGCGTGGTTGTGGGGAAGCACCTGGATTCCGGACAAGTCCGCGCATGACGACTGAGAACTCGGCCGCATTGCGAGACAGCGTTGCGTACGGTCTGAGTAAGGCCGTCCCCGGTTTGCTCGGATTCTTGACGGTAGTGGTGTTCATCCGCGCAATGGGGCAGGAGGAATACGGCAAGTACTCCTTGGCGTTCACAGTCGTGGCAATGACCTCCGCCTTCTTCACTGGTTGGCTGAATCAGTCGCTCCTCCGATACTACAGTCAGGTTAGGGGAGCCCCCACGGTAAGGCGGGATGTGCTGCTTGCGCTTGTGCTTTCGACAGGCATAGGCGTTGTGATGCTCGCCCTCGTCTACCTGCTTGGAATCTTTGACCGCGACGCATATACGCTTTTTGGGTTCATGACCCTGCTGTTCGCGTTTGCGGCATCCAGCTTCTATCAGTTACGTGTCGCGATCTTTCAAGCGCAGATCCAACCGCGCAAGATTGTGGTCCTGGGAGCCATTCAGGCGACCATAGCACTTTGCTTGCCGGTGTTGTTGTTCGTAATGGTCAAAAGAACGTACGCTATCGCTCTCATTGGGCTGGCGATATCATACGCGAGTCCGCTTTATGGACAGATATTCCGGCTGCGGAACAGGGCAGCACAAACGAGGTTAGGTGTTGAAAGCGGCCCGCTCGACTTCTCACTCGTGAGAAAGTTGTTCCGCTATGGTTGGGCTCTCTCTTTTTGGTTTGCAGCAGTCGCCATGCTGCAAGTGTGCGATCGGTACTTCATTCAGCGTTTTTTTGGATTTGCTGAAACAGGCATCTATTCCGGCGTGTACGACCTCATATTCCGCGGGTATTCACTTGTTTTCATTCCAATTACCTTCGCGGTGCACCCCCGGATGATGCGTCTTTGGAACGCGGGAGCGAGAGCACAGACCTGGTCGCTTTGGCGATGGGCGATCGCGGTTCAGGTTGGGATATTTGCGTGTCTCATGGTGCTCTTGTTTACGCTTCCTGATGTGGCCAGAATGATCTTCGTCCAGATTGTTGGAGATCACACGTCCTCGCTGGTTCTGCCCCTCACGGCTGGCGGGTTCTTGTGGCAATTCGCACTGTTGGCGCACAAGCCCCTCGAAATCGCAGGACGGACTTGGTTGATGCTCGTGGCTGCGATCGCTGCTCTCTCAGTCAACGTGGCGGTCAACGTCTCGCTGCTACCAGTCCATGGAATGATCGTGACGGCGTATGCGACTGTGGCGACTGGTCTTCTCTACGTGTCTCTCGTGCTGATCTTTGGAGCGATCGCGCGTCCTCACGAGCGGCTGGCGAATGAGTGATTCCTCGGGATCGGTTGACCGAGATGCGGGACTCGGCCAGGCTGGCGCATCGAAGGTTGCAGACGGTTTGGGGGGATTATGAACGCTGCCGCTGCCGGAATTGCGATATGGGCTCCGCTGACCGCGGTTATTGTACTGGCGCTGATTGGGCGCGCAATAGCAAATAGCTGGCTTGCGCCTGCGGCGTTTCTTCCGGCTTGTTGGGCGTTCTTTATGAGTGGGGCCTGCCTTTTCCATCAGGTCTTCCCACTGCAGATGGGCGGTTTGTGGATTCTCGTCTCGATGGTTGCCGCCTTCCAGGTGGGAGCACTCGTCGTGGATTGTGCCGGGGAAATTCCACGACGGGGCCCGAATCTTCTGCAGGCCGGAGTCGGCTGGAATGTCCATCCGGCTGTTACTCGACGTCTTCTTCTTGCCACAGCCGTACTGTCGGTCATTTCCTTGGTAGGTGTGGCGGTGATCATACGCACCGGTTTTGGCCGCTTCGGGCTCGATTGGTCGGTCATGGCGATCATGAGACTTGGCAACATGTTCTCGGTCGAACGATACGCCGGCATCGAGGAG
>JBDGYW010001027.1:0-3793 GCA_039588935.1 Gemmatimonadota bacterium
ACGTTCGCGGTGACGGTTACTGTCCGTCGGCCGTTTCGACGGCTTATCGTGGTGTATGCCCGTCCGGTTTCGACCCGGGCGATCTGGGCCAGCGGCACATCCGTGCCCTGCGGAGTCCGAATCAGTAATTGCTCAAGATCGTATTGGCGGACGCGCTGCTCGCGGGGCAGACGCACCTTGACCTTGACCTCGTTGCGCCCCCGCTGCTGACGGACCGCCTCGGCCCCGTAAAAGGCATTGCGCAGTTGCCTGGCCAGGGCCTGCTGAGTAAGCCCCAGACTGTGGCCCTCCCGATTCAGGCTGTAATCCAACTGACGCTTGCCCGGCGTGTACCCGTCGTCAATATCCTTTACGTTCGGAAAGTCCGCCAGAGTAGCGGCCAGGGCCTCACTGGCCCGATCAAGCACGTCTATATTCCTGTGACTCAACTCGATCGTCAGGGCAGCGCCACGACCGGGGCCGCCTCGATCAGCCTCGAATCGCAGTCTCTCCAGTCCGGGAATCACTCCAGCCTCCTCCCGCCAGAATTGCGTCAGCTCCGTTGTGCTTATCGGGCGGACATCCGGATCGGTCAAATATACCGTCACTTCGATCTCATTCTCATCTATCAATGAGAAGACTCCCTCAGCAAGTTTCTCTCCGCCGTTGGCCTGGACCACCGTCTCGGCGGCGGCGACCAGTTGGCGGCTGACTTCCTCGGCCTTTGACAGCGGCGAGCCGTACGGCAACATGGCCGTCACAACGGCCCGGTCCGATTCGACGCGAGGCATAAGAATCACACCGATTCGACCGCTGAACACATAGCCCAAAACAACAATCAGAACGGCCAGACTGATCGCAACCGTGATCATCCGAAACTTGATGCAGACATCCAGAAAAGGCATATAGACTTTCTTGATGAGCCAGTCCAGGCCCGTGCTGAAGCGATGCTGGACCATCGCCAGCGGCCCCCTCCCGGGCGTCCCCAATTGGCCGTGCGCCAGATGGCACGGCAGGATCAGAAGCGCCTCTATCCATGAGATGGAAAAGACCGTAATCACCACGAAGGGAATCGACTTCCAGACTTTGCCCATAATACCGGGAACAAAGCAAAGCGGCAGGAAAGCAACTATGTTAGTCAGAATGCTGAAAGTCACCGGCAAAAGCACGTCACGCGCGCCCTGGATGGCGGCCTGAAGCGCGGGCATTCCACGCTGGCGGTACTCGTAGATGTTCTCGCCGACCACGATGGCATCGTCAACCACTATGCCCAGCGCCACAATGAAGCCAGGAATAGCCCCAAGAGCAGAATGACCAGAGTCAGCCCGATGAAGGCGTTCTTTAGAAGCAGGTCCAGACGCTGACGGTATATTGTGGACAGATCACGGTTGATGACCCAGTCAACCCCGGGCGGAAGATCCGTTTCGATCTCGGCCATTGCCGCACGCACCGCGTCGGAGACCCCTATCGGAGTCTGCTCGCCAACGCGATAGACAGCCAGGGCGATGGCTCGTTCGCCATTGTATGTCGCGTAGCGGTCCTTCTCCTCGAATGTGTCTCTGATCTGGGCAACATCGCCAAGAAACAGCACCGATCCGTCGGCAGTGGTTATCAGCGGAATGGTGGCGAACTCTCTCGCCCAGTCTCTGCGCTCGCTGACCCGCAGCATTATGTCCCCGCCCTGAGTCTCGAGATTGCCGCCCGGGATTTCGACGGAGGTTTGCCGGACGCGCTGGGCAACTTCATTGAGCGTCAGGCCGTACGTGCGAAGCACGTGCTGATCGATCTCAATCGCCACTTCGTATTTTCTCGCACCGTACAGATCGACCTGCGTAATCCGCTCATCCTGCAACAGCCGGTCCCGAACCTGCTCTGCCAACTCGCGCAAAACCCACTCACTCGCATCCCCGTGGAGTTGAATCTGCAACACTTCACGACGCCTGATCATCAGGCTGACCTCGGGCTCTTCGGCATCCAGCGGAAGCGTTACGATCCGATCAACCTGCTGCTTGATGTCCTGATAGACTCTTTGATTGTCGGCCCCTTCTTCCAGTTCCGCCATTACCATGCCCATGCTTTCGGCAGCCGTCGCGGTGATCTCCTTGACTCCGTCCAGGGCACGAATGACTTCCTCAACAGCAAGGATAATTCCCTGCTCGACTTCCTCGGGACTCGATCCCGGATAGACCACCCGGATCATCACCATGTCGGAGTCAAACTCGGGAAAGACCTCCTGTTTTATGCGCGAGGCCACCACGAAACCGCCGATCAGAAAGATAAACATCAGCAGGTTGGGAGTAATCCGGTTTCGAGTCATCCAGGCGACAGGTCCGTGCCCCTCGATGCGACCATGATGATTTGTTTCATTTGCCATCAGCGTCCCCCCTTCTTACGGGCCGGGGGGCGGCCTGCCTGAGGGGCTTGTCCCTCGGCGGGAGCCACTCTCAAAGGCATGCCCTGCACGGGCGCAGCGATGTCGGTAACAACAAGCCGCTCGTTATCCGCCAGACCTTCGGTAACATACACTTTTTCAGAGCCGGAGAAGCCTATCTGCACCGGGCGAATCTCAAGCTCGCCCGCTTCGTTCATGATCCAGACACTCTGATTTTCACGTATATACGACCAATCAACCTCAAACACCGAATTCAGCTTTCGACCTTCAATCTCCGCTGAGACGTAGGAACCCATCAGGAGCTGCGGCATGCCTTTGTTCTCGGGCCTGAGACAAAACGGATCATCCACCGCAACGAGCACCCGTGCAAGCTGACCGAGTTTTTCCAGTTCACCAAGCAGGCACAGCACTCGGCCCGTCCTGAATCGCTCGTCGCCCCAGGCAAGTTTGTTGTAGATCTTCACGGTCGATCCGGAATCATCGACCGTGCGCGGGATCGTGAACCACTTGAGCTGGTCGACCCACACCTTAACTTCGACCCAGGCTTCATCGGTCCCGACGAGCGTCACCAGATCGGTGTTGAGCGAGACCGTCGCTCCAAGATCGATCTTCCTCTCCTGGACAATCGCGTTGAACGGCGCGTTTACATCACATCTGGCCAGGTCAAGCTGCGCCTTCTCGAGGGCCGCCAGTGCGGATTCCTGCGCCGCCCGTGCCGAGGCAAGCTGGGGCTGACGCAGCACAAGTTCGCGATCTTCCTCGGCCACCGCCTCTCCCAGCAAATCGTACTCCTGCTTGGCAATCGCCTGATTGCCCTGTTCGACCTTCAGGTCCCTCAGCGCCTTAGCAACATCATATTGCCTCTGTCTTACCAGGACATCGTAATCTCGCCGATCAATCGCGAGCAGATTCTGACCATCTCGGACAACCCCGCCCGGGACGACCTCAGGAGAAAGTCTCACGACTTTACCCACAACCTGAGGCCTCAGCGTCACTTGTTGGGCCGGCATGACGACTCCGTCGCCGGTCACCGTAGTCGTACAGTCGCATTTGCCAAGGCTTATTACCTGAACCAGTCTGGCCTGACGCGGGGGCTTTTTGCGGCCAACGCGGGGGCTCGTATTGATCTGGTGCCGATAGATTGCGATCGCTCCGGCGACGATCGCCGCCGCTATCAGGACTTTTGCGATCGCGCCGAGAAACGTGCGCAGCATCCGGCCACGGGCTTGCTCCGGGTTTGGCCTGTTATCGGTGGTTGCCTTCATTATGACACCTATCTGTCGTGGGTATTTTCTCCGGAATTATCCACCGTCACCTCAAGCGTGCCGGCTTGAGCGGGCTGCGGGGGGGCGCACGGTCCGGCAATGGACCTGTACAGGTCGATGCGCCGCTGGATCAAAACGCGCCGGACCGTCACGACGT
>JBDGYW010001028.1:0-2749 GCA_039588935.1 Gemmatimonadota bacterium
CTTACCGGCATTGTCAACTTAGTGGATCACGAGTGAAGCTGCAGCAGGAGTCGACCCAGATTGCTCAGCCACCCGAGGCCGCACTCCATTCTTTGAAGGAGCGGTCGCGCAGCAACCGGTAATCTGCTGCACGCAGTAGATGTCGTCCAAGTCTGAACAGGTTCTGGATGACCCCGTGAACAGAGAGAAAACGCTGCGCTTGACCAGCTGATTTGTACCCTCGCATCTGACGCTCTTGTTGTCGCGTTGTCTGATGCGATACCTCAGCGCGATTGTTGGCATAGCGTCGCGTGTCATGATCCACGGAAGGCATGATGGTCCGGTGAGCAGCGCCGTAGCTTTTCAACTTGTCCGTCACCAACCGCCACGGCTTGCTTCCTTGCCCCTTCAGCAGCTTGCGAAAAAACCGTTTGGCCGCGCGGGTGTTGCGATATCGCTGAACGAGTATGTCGATCACGTCCCCATCCTGGTCGACGGCTCGCCAAAGGTAGTGGCGCTCGCCCCTGATCTTCACGAAGACCTCGTCCAGATGCCAAACGTCGCCCAGCCGCGCCTGGCGACGCTTGAGATTCCGTGCATACTGCGGTCCGAACTTCCTACACCACTGCCGGACGGTCTCGTAGGTGACGATGATCCCTCGCTTCGCCAGGAGTTCCTCGACGTCGCGGAAGCTCAGGGAGAATCGATGGTACAGCCAAACGCCGTGGCTGATGATTTCGCGAGGGAATCGGTAGCCGCGGTAGCCATTCGTATTCGTCTTCATCCGCGAAGTCTCACCGGCACCGGCTCAAGTTGACAATACCAGTAGGTTGATCACCCATCATCACAGTGTTCATTGACACATGCGCAAACCGCCCTTTATCTTAACCCCAAGGGTTAACGATTTAGCTTTGGATATCATCTTTCGCACGAAGAAGCTTCGCAAGAAGTGCACGGACGCCAAGCGAATGGCGAAAGTGCTCGGGCCACGACAGGCGAGCCGGCTCCGCCAAAGGTTGGACGATCTGAGAGCTGCCGAGAACCTCGGGACAATGCGTACTCTACCCGGCCGGTGCCACGAACTCACTGGGGAGCGTGCGGGGCAGCTGTCCCTGGACCTCGAGCATCCATATCGCCTGATCTTCGAACCAGCCCACGACCCGACGCCCGAGCGTGACGACGGCGGGCTCGATTGGAATGCAGTCACCGCCGTCCGGATCCTGGAGGTTGCCGACACTCATGGCTGAGCATTTTCCCAACGAGTACGAACCGACCGAGGTATCGCCGCCTGGTGCGACGCTACGGGAGCTTCTCGAAGATCGTGGGCTGACTCAGTCGGACTTCGCCACTCGCATGGGACGTCCGCAAAAGACGATTAGCGAAATCATCAACGGAAAAGCGGCGATCACGCCTGAGACGGCTCTCGAGCTGGAACTCGTGTTGAGCGTGCCGGCATCATTCTGGAATGCCCGCGAGCGTGACTACAGGGCGTTCCTGGCGCGGCAGGCCCAGGAAGAACGTCTCGAGTTGCAGCTCGAGTGGCTGCGCAACTTTCCCGTCGCGGGCTTGGCGAAGGCCGGGTGGATAGGACGGCACCGGGACAAGAAGAGACAACTGAAGGAGCTTTTACAATTCTTCGGCGTCGCTTCACCGGAGCAGTGGCAGAACGTATTCAGCACGTGCGAGGTCGCGTTTCGCCGATCGAAAGCGTTCAGCAGCGATAGATGCTCCTTGTCGGCCTGGCTGAGGTGTGGAGTTCTCACTGCGGAACAGACGCATTGTGAGATATACGCCAGAGCTCGGTTTGTAAGTGCGGTTGCACAAATCCGGAGCCTCACGATGGAACCTCCCGAGGTGTTCGTACCGGCGACGAAGGAATTGTGTGCCGCGGCAGGTGTGGTGGTGGCGTTCGTGCCGCAACTCCCCAAAGCGCGAGTGAGTGGGGCGACGCGGTGGTTGAACGCGGACAAGGCGCTAATTCAGCTCAGCCTCAGGTACAAGACAGACGACCAGCTCTGGTTCACGTTCTTCCACGAAGCGGCTCACATCGTGTTGCACGGAAAACGCCTGATCTTCCTCGATGTCGACGGGTCTGAAGGCGATTTGGAGGATGAGGCCAACAGCTGGGCTGCGGACGTCTTGATCCCGAAGGGCGAATATGAAGAGTTCGCGGAGCTGGCAACGCACTCGAAGAATCGGATCAGAGAATTCGCGCGGTCTGTCGGGATCGCGCCGGGGATAGTGGTTGGCCGGTTACAGCACGATGGCATCCTGCCGCACAATCACTGCAACGACCTCAAGTGCAGGCTGGAGTGGGTGCAAACGGCAGGCTCGGCCGCATGAGATGACTTCGGCCAGAGTGTTCATAGTTCATGAACCATGAACGTTTAGAGCGGTTTGTGTGGACATTGTATAACAATATGTTATAATTTGTGCGCCACGAAAGGCGCCACAATGAGACGAAAGGCATCAGCGGCACAACGCGTTTACGAGATTGCCGAAGAGCAGTATGGCTACTTCTCGGCCCAACAGGCTCGGGCTGTAGGCGTAGACCCACGCGCGGTGGTCATGATGGCTCGCCGCGGCACCGTGGAACGGGTGCGTCGCGGAGTGTATCGGCTCAACCGCTTTCCGGAAAGCGAGATGGGCCAATACATGGAAGCGATCCTGTGGCCGCACGGCGCTCGGGGCGTCATTTCCCACGATTCGGCACTTGCCCTGTTTGAGTTGTCCGATGTGAACCCGACGGCGGTTCACATCACTCTTCCCA
>JBDGYW010001029.1:0-2747 GCA_039588935.1 Gemmatimonadota bacterium
GTCGTAGCTAGCCTCGAACCGGTTCGGCACGAAGGCCGCGTGTGGCCTGTCCGGTAGAGCAGAGAGGAGATCTGCAAACGGCTCCGTCTCGAAGCCGTAGTAACCAGTCTGCGTTGCCGCTTGATAGTAGTGCGGACCGGTAGCCTCGATTCCTTGATCGGAATACAAGGACAGACCGACAACGGCATCCAGGTGTGCTAGCCCTGAGTCGATGTTCGTAGGTTTTCTACCGGTCTCCGGGATTACACCGCAATCCCACCCAAATTGGAAAAATGAGAACGGGTACTCCAGCACCGCGTACTCCAGGGCTGCTTCCAGCCCCATGTATTGAAACGTCCAGCCCTTGCCCTTGGCATACCACATCATCCTCGGGACTACGTTGTCTCTCTCCTCGAGCATCCATCGCTGAAAAGCCAAGTGCTTTGCGCGGCACTCCGGTGTGCCCGCCGAGTCGAGGAAGGCGTAGATCCGCTCATCATACAAAGAGGTTTGCAGTGGAGCCACGTACGGCACCGACGCCGCCACATCGTCGGGAAAGAAGAACCTATAGGCGATGGTTGTCATTCCACCCTTGCTGCCCCCTGTGGATACCCAAGGCCCGGAGTAGATCTCGCCAAGAAGCAAACGAGCGGAGTGCAGGTCGGCCGTTGCCTGCTCGAGAGTAAGGAATGACCAATCTGCAGTATCCGGGACGGAGACGCCGAAGTACCGGTGCTCGATGCTGAGTTCGTTTGCTTCCAGATAGCGGGAGACCTCGGTTACCCTGTTTGCCCCTCGTGAGTAGCCGCTGGTGACTATCACCATGGGGCGGTCGAATCCACGGTGGTTCAAGAAAGCGCGCTGTAGAAAGAAGCCACGCTCGGGGTCTTGGTGATCGATGGGCTGGCGGATCCTGAGCTCGTAGGATGCGACAAAACCGTCAGGGGCCTCCACGGTTTCGAAGGAAACGTTGGGGAGCAGAAACAGCGCTGCCTCCAATCCCTCGTTCTGAGCCCGAACTTGCCCAGTCATCACCAGAAATGAAATCACCCCGCAACAGAAGCCGACGGTGGAGTGGCGGAGGTCGAAACGGCAATCAGCAAAGACCTTGGACATAGTCGATATCCTCTGCGTTACCGGGAGGCCAATAACATAACTCGTGTCGGGTGTATCAAGACAATCCTGACGCGGCGGAGGCCCAAGCACCGCCCGGTCTCGCTCCGGCCGTTGCGCTTGAGCACGACATAACCCTCCGGTCTAGCCACACCGCGTTCCGAGTCGTATTCTAGGCTGGCTGATCACGAGGTCGTCAATGACCGAAGCATTCGACCGACTCAAGACGGCTCTGGCCGACCGCTACGCGATTGAGCGTGAGCTTGGCGCTGGCGGCATGGCGACGGTCTACTTAGCTCACGATCTCAAACATGACCGGAAGGTCGCGGTCAAAGTCTTCCGTCCCGAGCTGGCAGCGGCACTTGGGACCGAGCGGTTCTTCCGAGAGATCAAGATCACGGCGAACCTCAACCACCCTCACATACTGGCTCTTTTGGATTCCGGCGAAGCGGACGGCTTCCTGTTCTATGTGATGCCGGTGATCGAGGGCGAGTCGCTACGGGATCGGCTGAACCGCGACAAGCAACTTACCGTTGATGATGCGCTGAAGATCACGAGTCAGGTCGCAAGCGCACTCTCGTATGCGCATTCCCTTGACATCGTCCACCGCGACATCAAGCCTGAGAACATACTGTTTCAGGCGGGTGAAGTGGTCGTGGCCGACTTCGGGATAGCGTTGGCAGTTGACTCGGCGGGTGGCACACGGCTAACAGAGACAGGTTTTTCGTTGGGTACTCCAGCCTACATGAGCCCGGAGCAGGTGAGTGGGGAGCAGGGGATCGATGGTCGCAGCGATGTTTACTCATTGGCTTGCCTGCTGTACGAGATGCTTGCAGGCGATCCGCCGTTTGTTGCGTCGAACCCGCGTGCAGTGCTGGCGAAGCACATGACCGATCCGGCTCCGCCGATCACGACCGTGCGTTCCGATGTTTCGCAGCCGATTGTTGCGGCTATCACCAAAGCCCTTGGCAAGGCTCCGGCGGCACGTTTCGAATCGGCGAAAGTGTTCAGCGAAGTTCTATTCGCAACCGAGGTGGAAGCCGAGGAGCAGAAGAAATCGATAGTGGTGCTGCCGTTCGAGAATCTGAGTCCGGATCTGGACAACGAGTATTTCGCGGATGGGTTGACCGAGGAGCTGATTGCGGAGCTGTCGGGTGTGAGCGCTCTCCGTGTGATCTCGCGTACGACGGCCATGAAGCTGAAAGGCTCTGACAAGGACGTCGGCACGATCAGCCGAGAGCTGAATGTCCAGTACGTCCTCGAGGGTAGCGTTCGCAAGGCGGGGAATGCACTCAGGATCACGGCACAGTTGATCGATGCAACGAAAGATGCGCACCTCTGGGCCGACCGCTACTCGGGCAACACGGACGACGTCTTCGAGATCCAGGAGCGCCTGTCGCGCGAGATAGTCGACCAACTGAGGGTAAGCTTGAGTCCTGAGGAGGACCAGCGCATTGCGCAACGCCCCATAAACGACGTTGTCGCGTACGACTGTTACCTGCGAGCGAAGCGTGAATACATTCGTGGCACTGATGACGGCGTGGATCGGGCTGTTGCACTACTCGAGAAAGCGCTCGCCATAGAGGGCCCTAATGAGTTGCTCTATGCGACGTTGGGTACTGCCTATCTGTGGTACTGGATTCCCTTGCCGCTTC
>JBDGYW010001030.1:0-2746 GCA_039588935.1 Gemmatimonadota bacterium
ACACAGCACTTGTTTTGAGCGCTGTCCCCGGCTCAGCTCGAACGTAACCATAGAGGCAAAGGGTACTGTCAGCTGAGTGCTTCCGTACTCGGCCGCAAGGACGACACTATCGACCGAGAGGGAGGCGAGAGTGCCGGTGGCTGACAGGCACTCATAGAATGTGTGCCCTCCGTAGAGTGTCTTGGCGGAGCATCCGTAGGCGACACGTGTACTCGCACCGGTTTCAATTGTCGGACGTTGGGCTGAGAGACTGGCGCAGGGCACGAACAGACCTGCGGCGAGGACGGACGTGAGCACACGCATGGCGACCTCACTCTAGTGTGTACTGCAAAGATGCACTACGAGAGGGGGACCGCAAGACGTGAGAAACGGTGAGCTAGGGTGTGTCGTGATCCCTGGAGACACAAAACGTTGCGCTGTGCACCTGCCTTCGTGCTGCTGTGGTAATGGTGCCGCGCGGGAAGCGAAAACTCACCTGCGGTTTCTTGATGGTTGGGACCGAGAACACTTGAGAGCCACCCGCCTGTACAACGCCCTCGCTTTGGCCGAAAATCAGCACCTCTACTTCGAACTCTGTTTCATTTTGCACTTCAACGTTCCACTGAGTGCAAGTGGATTCGGGCACGGGCGAAGTATCGATGATAGACCGGGTACATGCGGCGAGGCTGGCAACGAAGCATAGAAGACACAAACAACGCACGTTCACCTCCTAGGTGGTGGCTTTGATCTATGTCAGCATCACCGCGTCCAGAACGCGATTACACCACAAACCGATCCGGTTCGGTTGAATTCGGCAGGTATCGTCGCAGCGCTAGAGTAGGCCTCCACAGCCTCGACCTCGTTCACAGACAGGACTTGGTCGACGTCATTCTCATCGACTGTCCCCATGTATCTACCATCCAGGAACAAAAGCGGTGGGCAACCGCCCAGCTCCTTCACCCTCTGAAATGACGCTCTGTTTGCCGTGCGACGCATCCGCACGAGCCAGCGGGCGTACGTAAAGGGCGGGCCGCTGCCGCCGGACATAGCGTTTGGGTTTCCGAGCACACGAATACCATGCATCCGCCTCAGGACATCGGTCGGCAATACCGGATTTCCCATTTTCTCGAACTCTTCTCGCGTGATAAAGCTTCCGGCACTCGCTTCGCGTCGCAGTTCGAATTCCGCCAGCAGTCGACGGGTTGACACTGGCACAGCTTCCACCTGCACGGGGTCGAGCTGTAACGGCAGGGGTTCGAGAAGAATCCGCCCCGCTGCGATCTGGTACAGCCCACCTTCATCCAGATCCACGGTGAACTGAATTGGAC
Organism: Gemmatimonadota bacterium; assembly: GCA_039588935.1. Classification (GTDB taxonomy): domain Bacteria; phylum Gemmatimonadota; class Gemmatimonadetes; order Gemmatimonadales; family GWC2-71-9; genus JBDGYW01. Next base: position 1,308 of record JBDGYW010001030.1, read on the forward strand.
TGTACCCCATCCGTAGCACACTGAGTGTGACGGCTCCGAGCGGCAGCCCTTCGAGCTGGAACATACCGGCGGCATCGGTTTGTGAGGAGAGTTGGCCTCCTACCGCAGCAACGGTTGCCTCAGGTAGCGGCATGCCAGTGGCCGCATCGGTAACGAAACCGCGGACGATGGTGGTGTCTTGTGCGTGAAACTGGGCAGGGATACCTAGGACGAAAACAGCGGTGAGGCAGATAAGGGCCCGCATAGCCGGCCTCCGGAGTTGCCAGGTCACTGTCAATCTACACCTGCCGTCGTGGGTTGTTCAGAATCGCAAGATCCCGGCCTGTGTGCCGTTTGTGGGCGACGTGTGCCCGACCGACTCAACGCAGCAATTGCTCCGTGAAATCAGGCACGCGTTAAAGACGCCACCCACAACCAAAGTTCGTGACTTCATCCTGCGTGACCAGCTCACCCTCAGTCATATCGCGCAGTCGAAGGTGGGCCTGCTGGTATGAGTGTGTGTGTACACCATTGTCGACATCGAGGGCCGGGAGACTGGCCCTTTGTCGTGGCGTCAATTCGGAATGCAATCTCCAACTGCCCACATACAATATTGGGCACCGCCCGATCGCCGGGACACGGGAACGCGCCCTACCATCCGATTAGCTACCCGTATCTGCCGACCAAGGCGGAACGATTCCATTCATCCGGGCATACGCGACCAGTTGGCCGGTGTGCTCGCCTGTGTGCCGAGTCATGAAAAAGAGCACACCGCGCAACGTGTTCTCGTTCCCGAACCACTCGATTCGTCTCTCAGCGTCTTCAGGAGTGAATCCCTCCAGCCCCAGGTGCAGGAATGCGAAGGAATCTTTCAACATCTCCACCACCCGGGCCTTTTCGGTTTCTGACGTTTGATAATCTCGGCCAACCATTCCAGCGACCTCGGCCAACCCCAATACGCGCGGCATGTTGAGGTTCGACCCAGCGACATGGAGCAGGACCTCGGAGACACTCCGGGCACCCGGGCCCGGACGCCACTGATATAGATCCGCGGGGATTGCCTCCGCGAGACGCACGAGGTGGGCTTTCGCAACTGACAGTTCGGCTAGATACTCGGCCTTTACGCCGTCACCTATCGGGGCCACCTGGCCAGTGCTCGGGGTTGCCAAAACGAGCAGCAGGAGTGAGCCACCCGCCCTGAGGGTGACAATTGCAGCGCATTGCGGTGTGCGCTTCTGTACTTTCTTCGGACTCATGTCTCAACCTCAGTGTTAGAGGACTCCCTCAATTTACCCCCTCCCAGAACTGCTTGTCCTTGTGAGGTGTGCAAGTTTGTGTGCAAGGTTGGTCTGCGCATACTGCGTATTTCTGGTGTTTTCGCTGTGCAGGATGCGTAGATCAGAGGCCGAAAACGCGCATGGATTCTAGGTTTCCCCCGTATACGTGGGTTCTGAAATAGT
>JBDGYW010001031.1:0-2742 GCA_039588935.1 Gemmatimonadota bacterium
GAGGCCCAGTAGCTCGTCGAGGACAGCCGTGACGAAGCGGACGCAGTCAACGCCCACACCCTTGGCCTGCTGGCCCGCCATGTAGGGCGTGTCCTTCCAGGAGCGGAGGATAGTTTCCAAATGAGAGGTCAGCGCCTGCGCCTTTCTACATGACGCTGACCTCCAGGTTAATCCGTGAGAGTGATAATGGATCATGACACCCCTCCCAGCGGGTTCTCAATGATCGGGTTGTGGGCCGGGATGGCGAAGCCAATCCCGCCGAAGTTATCCAGGTTTCCCCAGGCTCCGTCGCAGTGTTCCTGTGAGTGATCGCACCCCGGGACCAGGATCAACTGCTGCGAGAGCCAGCTTTCGGGAAGCTGGCGGTTGAGATGCAGTGTGTTCGGCGTGCCCGAATCCCAGGCACGCACGCGCACCCGGGCGCCGGGGCGCTCCACGTAGCCGTCTCGGTAGCTCTTAGAGCCGGCCAGGCCGGCGTCGCCGCTCACTGTTATCGTTTTTCCAGAAATCGATGACAGGGTGACCAGCTTCCTTTCGTCTGCTTTCTGCGGGCCGACTGCTCCTTGAGTGCAGGGGAACTCGTAGAGGGTCCACGGGCACTCGTGGTCGCACGACACGCCCATGGGTTTGTCGAGGTTGCTCTTCGGTGAGCGCGCCTCCAGGCGGACGTAGCCCGGCCGGTTGTTCGGGTTCTTGGTGGTGCGCAGGACCCAGCCATCAAAGAGAATCAGGTTCTGCGAGGTCTCGCCTGCGATGCTCGACCGGATGAACTCCTGGATCTCGACCCGGATGTTGGCGAAGGGGAGCCCTGTCGACAAGGGACTGAGGAACGCCGTGGTCGTATCGTTGATCGGCATTGTGATCTGGCAGAGGGCCTTCTCCATGACCCCCGCATTCTTGGGCAGCTTCACAGAGAACCCAGGCACGGACAGGAACTCCAGGACGTCGTCACCCCAGTTGGTGTAGCGCTCTACCGAGTCATTGTAGGTGAACGTCACCAGGACGTAGCTCTCTTTTTGTGGTTGGTGAACAGCGTCGGTCATGATAGATCAACATCCTTTTCTTCCAGCAGTTCGATGGTCTCGATGTTAGTTTTGAGGGCGTCGGAAGTCACCCACTCTTCCGTGATCGAATCGTCACGGTTACGGGTGATCCGGGCACGCCCGAAGCGCTTGACGTCGGCAGGGGTGTAGCCAGCCGGCATCGGAGAGTCAAGAGTGATGCGCCAGACTCCCAGCACATCTTCCACGAGGACCGCCTCGCGCACCATGGAGGTGCCGTCCTCGAAGACCAGGCCCACGTAATCCATCTCGTCTTGGAAGGCCGTCAGGTCGCCCAGGGGAGCGATGGAGATCCGGTCGTTGACGTGGTCGAGGACCAGGACGTCCCAGACATTCTCGCGGTCGATCACCCAGAAGGGGCGAGCGCGCCCCCGCCGGCTGTCGAAGAAGCTCAGGATGTCCCACGCCCGAGTGCGCTGCTCCAGGAAGTTGAACCCATGCACCACGCGATGCCGGGCCCCCCGGGTGTCGGCCTGCTCTCCCCGGCCCTCGGTCTGCATCGTGCCCTCACGGAGGAGCGTGACCTCCATGGGCGTCTCCCAGTTGGGCTCGACATCCAGGATCGGGTGCCCGAGGTAGGAGTCGAAGTTGCTCGGGACATCGGCGGCCAGCGGCGGGAGCGCCGTCTTGCCGTAGATCTCCGAGAAGGTGGCCTTGACCGCGAACGTGTGCTCCGTGATCGCCTCATACTTGAGATCCAGGAGCTCGTGCACGAGCATCAGCGGCATCACTACCGTCTTGCCAGCGGTGAAGTTGTTAGTCAGGTTGGTCTTGAAGCGGAGCTTGTCGCCCGTCTTGTCAAGGATCTGGATATACTCCACGGTGTCGATGGCGCCCTCGGCACCATACTCCACGATGACCACCATCCCGTTGGGGAAGAAGCGGCGGCGCGTGGTGTCACACGCGAAGATGTTCTGTGCGCTGGCTGCATCGGAGGTCAACTCTGAGGTATCCATGTAGACGGGCACGCCCATCTTCTCCTGGTTATAGCGGCGAAGCTCAACCAGAAAAGCGTCGATGGCATCTCCCCCCGTGACCAACCAGTTGATCTCGAGCTCTCGCTTCGGACGGTCGAGAAGTTGCCGCCGCTCTTCAGAGACGGTTAATGCGGCCATCGATATATCAGTATCGTAGGAGCTCGTGAGGGAGATGCCGTCGACCCAGTTGTGTTTGTAATGAAGGAGGCCGGTCGGCACAGTGAACCCGGTGAGGCCCACGAACCTACGGCCTAATACCTCGAACGCCAAGCGCGTGACGTCGAGTGCGTCGGTGATCGCTGCCATACCAGCATCCGCAAGGACTTCCGCGCCTTGATGCGACAGCGCTACTTGGTCAGGAGACTCGACCAACACCTCCATAGCATAACGGGGAATCTCGAGAGTGTCACTGCTTGCCGGCGAGAGCTCGTCGGCATCAGCTAATACCTCCGCCCCCTGATGGGACATAGCGGCGGTAGCCGGCTGCTTTGCCAGCACCTCGAAAGCGAATCTGGCGGCGCGCAGAGTGTCGGTGTTGGCTGCGAGGTCAGCGGCTGCCAACACCTCAGCCCCTTGGTGAGTCAGACCAATGATCACCTCAGCCTTTGCGAGCACCTCCAGAGTGAATCTCGTTGCGTCATTGATAGCCATCAGGATACCACTTCGATTCCAAAGCGAGCGTCATTGATCTGCGTGACCGTCCA
>JBDGYW010001032.1:0-2738 GCA_039588935.1 Gemmatimonadota bacterium
TCAACCACCAAAGCCTCTCCGACCGTGACGAATGCCGAACGCTCCCCGGCTGCCGAGACTGCGTTTTGGAGCCACTCTTCGCTGTTCGATACGTCTTGGCTGATTCGGACTGCTCTCCTCTCGATCTTCAATGACATCAGGAGTTGGTCGATCTTGCGGCTCTGCACTACGTCCATCTGGTTCGCCGTGATGTCGCTCCCGATCACGAAGATCACGGCGTGGGGCTTTCCCAGCACTTCCTCCTTGACGATCAGGTTCTTCGCCCAATCATATGCTCGATGAAGGTGTCCACCATTCCACAGCACCCATACAAGGGCGAGAGCCGCCAGTGGACGCCAGTCGAATGATTCCTTGGCTCTTGGTTCACGATTCTTCCATCGTGCCCACAGGGACGGCACAGTGGCTCTCAGCCAGCGTAGTGCCCCTGCTGCAACATCATCCACATGAGGCAAGATCTTGAATGCCACGCCCATCGTGACGATGCCGACAAATTGAACGAACGACAGTACCGCTGCCGCCAATTCCCATGCAAGCTGGGAGCTTCGCATACCCTCGGCAGGATCTGCAAAAAATGCCGAAAACCAGCCGTCACGCCACAGGATGTATCCAATGTAGATTACACCCGCACCGACGATGGTCTGTGCTACCTTGTTTTCTTTAATCGCTTTCATGTTTCTCTCTCCAAAAATTCTTCCTCGAGCCAACGCAGCAGCAGCTTGGTTGCAAACTTGATTGCCAGCGACAGCAGCAGGCTCGTGACAACCGAACCGACCTCACCATTGCCGAACTCTCGTCGTCGATTCAGCAAGTCCTCTTCGGCACGCCGCCGTGCATACATGAACCGCTGATTCGGACTTAGGTCCATCGTGCAGGCATGATTCCACGCCTCTCGTGCCGACCGCTCTGCCAGTCGTTTGTGTCGCCGCCTCAAAATCACCGATCAATGCTCCTCAGCAGTTTGTGAAGTTCCGAATTCATGCACGCATATGTATTCTTGCCATCGGTCCCGAACAGTGGCCCGATGTATTCGCCATCCGAGTTGAAACACCCGCCACCGCTGTCACCTGGGATGCTGGGACTGGAGAAAACATAGGCATTGTCGCCCACGCTTCCGCCGATCTTACCGTTTCCTCGCACATATCCGACCCATTCTCGCCGGTCGATTGCAGGATCGGTATCGTGGTAGCTCGCCCCATATCCGTATGCTGTCACTTTCTCACCGACTCGCACAGGTCGATCTGCGATCCGCACCGATGGAAGGACCACAGGACCGTCCGACTCAAGAATGGCGATATCGTCCTCCGCAGAAGTGATCAGGACATCGCAGGGGTAGCTAACTCCATCGAGCGTCTGGACGACTCCTCGAGAGCATCCCTCGACCACATGATGGTTCGTGATGAAAAGCCCATTCCCGATGTAAGTGCAGGAACCTCGAGATCCATCCGGCATCGCTACAGCACAAACGGATGGATTGGCCAGCAGGGCCGCAGAAAACAGGAGGTTTGCCAGTGTCGCCAGTAAAAAGTTTCTCATTTTATCCTCTTTGTCAGGGTGGCCCCCCCCTAAACCTGATCGGTGAATGGGGGAAACCAGCCTGAATCAAAACCGCAGCCAGGAGGCCAAGCGGGCCGACCTCAGTAGGTGGGTCCGACCCCTTTGCTTGGCTCTGGCATTTTATCACAAGTCGGCTTCCGTGTCAAATTGGCAGGTTGCTGTCAAAATGGCACATCTTCGTCGTCAATATAGACTGGCTTTGGCTTTTCCCTGCCACCAAAATCGTAGTCCGTTGGCCTCTTCCACTTGCCATCGTCCTCCACGACAATCGAGATTGGCTCCCGAAGGGCACCGGCTGCGGCGAGATAGACAGCTTCGTCTATTGTCTCAGGGACCGATGTGAGTCCCCTAGCACGCCACCAGTTGGCAGCATTTCTGCCTGCCCAGCCCTCATGTTCGAGGCAAACCCATTCGCAGACACTGCGTGGGTAAGGTACGCCGGGCTCTGGATTGCGTATGTGCGTTGTGTAGTTGACTCTGAGTGTCGGGAGTTTGCCCTCCTGTTTGGGCTTGTTGAAGGCATAGGAGACATTCGTCACGTCAAACTGGTGGAAAACCTTCGGCTTCTTTGCAGCACAGGATCTCTCGAACTCCCCAACCTCTCGCCTCTTCTTCTCCTTTAGACATGCTGGGCAGATAAGGTCATGATCGTCCAAGACGGTCAGGCACTTCGTACCCTCAGGAGTCAGTGCCCCGCATCGCCGCAAGGTAAAGTCAAAGCCGCATAGATCGGAAAATAGATTGCTAGGATCAAGTTTCACCTTGCACACGTCTGTTCGTGAAGGAACCTGCTGCAAGCACTGTGGGCATTCCTTGTACTTCAGGATGTGGCCGCAGCTTCCGCACACCTCATCCTCCGCCAGCACATGCTCGTCGCACTCGGGGCAGGCTTCTCGTTTTTTTGCCTTCTCTCCACGACCGAAGTTGGGCTCCTTGGGGTCACCGTGCCTTGCAAAGTTTCCGCCAAAGTCAAGGACGATGAAGTCCTCCTTGCCTTCGTTCTTCCTCATTCCCCTCCCCAGCATCTGGTAGAAGAGCCCGGCAGACTGTGTGCTCCTGCATATGGCAACGGCATCTATGCTTGGGCAGTCAAACCCGGTCGTCAGGACGCCCACATTGCAAAGGTACTTTAGTGGTCCACTACAGAACTGCCCCAGGAGGGCGTCCCTGGCGGCTGGCAGGCT
>JBDGYW010001033.1:0-2735 GCA_039588935.1 Gemmatimonadota bacterium
CAGAGAAAATCCTTACCGATGGCCAGGGGATCGACACTGTTCTCTCCGGTGGTGATGCGGGCGCTGCCACGATTGACCTAGCCTATACCGACACCCTTGCTGGCGATCCCGCCTTGAGCGCTGAGGATTGTGTCTTCACCAATGCGGAACGGGTGGCGGGATTCTGTGTGAGGGCTCTAGCGCAGACGGCAACGAATTGCTCCTCGAATTGCCGGTAGCCGATCCCGGCTCGGACACGACCACATCTCTGGTCGGTGATGACACAACGCAAACGCTGACGGGGAAAACGTTGGCGGCTGCCAGCAATGTGATCGAGGCGGACACTGGCGACTCGGCCACGGCGTTCTTCTCAACTGGCACCATCGAAGATGCCCGCATTGACGGATCGGCGGAAGAGGATGAGATCACCCATGATAATCTGGGGTCACCAAGAACTGCCACTCAATATACCGGCTCGGGTTCATCCACGAATGAAGTAGACCTCGCCACTGCTGAGGCAGCTGGTGTCCTGCCGATCGCTAAGGGCGGCTTGAATGCCGACAATTCTGGCGTGGTGGCCGATGCTGAGATGCTCGTCTACGATGGCGTGACGGACAATGCCTTTGAGTCGGTTCCCCTGTCTGGCGATGGTTCGATCTCTGCCGCTGGAGCGCTGACCGTCAACAATGACAGCCACGACCACTCCGCCGCAGGTTCGACGGTAACGATCAACGCAGCGGACATCATTGATACGGACGGCGGCACGGACATTACGGCAGACCTCGAAGAGGAGGACCATGCTTCAGAACACAGTGACGGAGCAGCCGACGAGATCGTGGCTACCAACCTTGCCTCGGCCTGCACGGATGCGCAGGTTCTTGGTGGGGATGGGGCTGGCGGGGTCGAGTGTCAAACGGACGCCGGCTCGAGCGTATGGACCGATGCGGACCCCGTGCTGTTGGGCACTCCTGACCGCGATGTTGCGGTCGGTGTAGCTCAGATCAACACCTCGAAATTCTCTGTTGATGGCGATGCGGATCAGGTGCAACTGTCTGTGCAGGGGCATTCAACGCAGAACGATTCGCTCATCATTGCTGAGAACTCGGGTGGTACTGAGGTCTTCAATGTTGATGTGTCCGGGGATGTGCTGGCGCAAAGCATTCAGGACATCGACGGGCCGGGCACGAACTGGTCGATTGACTCGGCTGGGGACGCCACGTTCAACACGATCACCTCTGCTGCGACTCCCGCCCCCTCGGTCATCTTCGATGACTCCGACGATGCGGGTACGACCGATGCTGACATCGTAGTCAATTGCCCCACGGCCACCGATTGCGATATGACGTTGCGCGGCGAAGTCGGCGGCGTGATGACCATCTTTGCGGATTTTGATGCGGACTCGACTGATGCAGGCGGGGCCCCGGAACTGGATCTCGGGACGGTTCATGCGGGCACGATCAATATCGGTGGCAACTCGGCCACGGTCATCACGATCGATACGGACTCCACTGGTGATGGCGAGGTGGTTCTGCCAAACCAGAGCATCGGGACGGCAGAGATCGTGGATGCGAACGTCACCGAGGACAAACTGGCATCCACCCTGACGTTCGACCAGGGTGACTTTCTCGACTTTTCTGCCGTGACGCTACAGGGTGTGTCAGAGGGGATCTACCTACCCAGAGAGGACACTGGCGACAATTGCGCCAATGCGACCGGCGAGGGACAGATCTGTTGGGATGACTCGAATGACAACCTGTATATAGGTAGCGGTGCAGCAGCAGTGCAGATGAACGCCGCCGGGGCCAATTCCTTCGGTGTGGTCACGGATGGGTCTACCCCGGCCAATGCCGACTCTGCCGGGGATACCCTGACGGTCACGGACTCAGCCACGATCAACTTTGTCACCTCCGACGCCCCTGAAGACCTCACCGCTTCCATCGTCGCCAACTCTGTCGATCACGATGAGCTTGCCGCAACGATCACGTTTGCTGAGGGTGACTTCCTCGATATGTCCGCCCTGAACCTCCAAGGTGTTTCGGAAGGCATCTACCTGCCACAAGAGAACGCTGGTGACAACTGTGCGAATGCCACTGGTGAGGGGCAGATTTGCTGGGACGACTCGAACGACAATCTCTACATCGGTGACGGCGCTGCAGCCCAGCAGATGAATGGTGGCAGTGGTGACGTGCAGGATGTGGGTGACTGTGCTGGCCCGGCATGTTTCACGCCAGGCTCGCCGGATGCGGCCTTGACCTTCGATAATGCGACAAGCGGCACGGTGACTCTACAAACGGTCACTGGCGCGCTGGGCACGGTCACCGTCAGTCTGCCAGCAGCTACGGACACACTCGTAGGCAAAGACACGACCGACACCCTCACAAACAAGACGCTCACGACCCCGACCATCGGGGACCTCACAAACGCCACTCACAATCACTCGAATGCCGCAGGCGGCGGGGATGTGGCCTTAGCCACCGGGTCCACTGGATTCACGCACGCTGCCGATGACAACGATACGTCGATTGCTACGACAGCCTTTGTGCAGCAAGAGATCAATGGGGCAGGCGGGACAAACCTTACCTGCTCAGGTGGCCAGTGCAACGTAGACACGCTGACGCTGGCTACAGACACCAATGGGGATTTCGTAGGGACGATTACCGGGGGAGCAGGGATCGATTCCACGGGCGCTACGACCGGAGAGGACATTGACCACACGCTGTCCCTTGACCTGACCGAGATCACGGGTGCTGTGGTCT
>JBDGYW010001034.1:0-2735 GCA_039588935.1 Gemmatimonadota bacterium
TCGGGTGTTTGTTTGTGCTCGTGGGGATGTTTGCGCTTTTGTTTGTGATGACATCCGCAGACAACATAGCGCATCACTCCCTCTTCGAACGCCTGGTGGCTGGCGGTTTGGGAGTGGCATTCATGTCGGCGGGCGCACTGTTCGCGTTCGGCAAGAACGGCATTGTCATAGACAGTTCCGAATGCGTCATCAGAGAATGGAATGGACTGTCTTCCCTCAAGTTCGTTACCGACACATTTCCGTTCGATGAATTCAGCCGCTTTGCCTTAGAGCAGCAAGGACCTCATACCTACGTGGTGATCGTACAAGGCGGGAACACAACGGTGACGCTGCTATCTTCACACTCCTACGCAGTAGCTCGCGAGCACGCTGACAAGATTGCTGCGTTCTTGCCTTTCGATTGCCATGATGAGGTGCAAGATGGGACCGGCGACCGGACTGATTGAGCTCCCGACCGCAGTACCCAAGCCTGTTGCGCGATCCCCTTCTAAGCGACCTTGCCTGACGGTTTGCGGCACATGGCACGGACACCTGGTCCAATCAGGACGAGTGCTAATAGAAAACCAATGAGGGCAACTCCTCCCTCACCAAACAGCATCAGCCCGAGCGATGTGCGCGCGGAACGCCCGGCACCTGAGAGTGAGCCGGTTGCCATCAACAAGGCACCAACCAGAAAGAATATGCCGAGGTTCGTCATTACAAGACCGCGTCGATAGATCATCAACCATGGCAGGCCCTCAACAGTCCGGTGCTCCGGACGACCGAATCGGAAGGCAAATACCAGCTGAAACACAAAGATGAGTCCACCGAGCGCAATGAACGGACCCCAGCACCACTCGAGGGGATCGGAGTTGATGTGCAACCAGGCGCAGGCGAGCACCACAACGACCGGGTAGGCGGCAAGCAGGACTGACACGAGGTAGCCCGGGGACCACAACATGAGCATGATGAGAATGAGGCTCCCTGACGACAAAAGGGCCAGAGCGTAAACAGCGTCCTGATAGATATAGTCAATAGCTGTAACAGTTCTGTTATAACTGTTTAGCCTCCTTTCAAGGCTGTCGCCCTCATACTTCGGTTTCGTATACTCGGCTAGATCCTCATAGTCGGATTCCAGCAACCAGCCCTTGTAGAACATGGTGAGGATTGCATTGCCAGGTTGTTGTCGCTGAGCCTGTTCCATTATGCGCCTGGCTTGTTCCAGCCGTACCGACTGTTTCCCGGTTTCATCGATCAAGGGAAGAGGGGCTGGCTTGGTCATCTGACCGAGGACTGCAACGTACAATCCAACAATGGCAACCAGACAATAGACGGTGCCGAGCAATGGTATCATTCGTGATTTGGGATCACCCATTATCAACCTCTCACGACCTGGACAGTGCACATCCCAAGCGTGTTACTTGGGAAGTCATGTTCAAGTTCTTCAAGAAATCCCGGACTTCGGATCCAGACTCAAGTTTCGCGTCTGGCCTCAACAGAGTGCCTCGCGACAATGATCCCGAAGAACCCGCTGACAGCGGTGGTTATAGGAAGTTTGTATGCCCGGCATGCAACAACAAGACCCTGACAATCGCTAGAAGCGTCGAACTGGGGCCGGACTCGAGAAGCGACGAGTATTCCCTGCAGGCAATCAGCTGCAATGAATGTGACTTTGTGTGAGTCGCAACCTACCAGGAATCCCGCAGAGGGGCTGAAGAGTCCTGGGATCATCTTGGCTATGAGATGGCAAACACAAATTATCAGTCATTCTTGCAGCGATTGAGCCAATGCAAGACCCCAACAAAGGCGAAGTGCTCTTGTGACGCACACACCTTTTTCAGCGTGAAGAATGAGTATGGGACTTTAGAACCGCTGAAGAAGCTCGAGTACGAAAAGTCTCATTTTCATTTGAGACTCCAGTGAGTGACACCAGAACTCCCCTCAGCTGTCATCTATGTGTCCTTCGTAATCAATCATCTTTTCAGACAACCGTCGTGACAGATACGGGCTCGTGTACTGTAACGCGGCGAGGATCTCCCGAGCCTGCGCGAGGTAGTGCCTCTTCTTTTCGTCGTTCCAATCGTCCGGCGGTGGCTGCAGGTTGGTGATCCTGTCCGCCAGTTTGACCATCCCGATCTCTTTGGGCTGCTGCCCGATCCTCCCCAGGCTATCCTTCATTCGCTCGTCTTCTGGCAAGGTCGCGTTCTTCGTCAGCGCCTGCACCCCATCTGCCACAGCCTCGCCGAACCTCTCGCTCAACGATTCATACGTGGCATCCGTGTCCTCGAGAGTATCGTGGAGCAACGCGCACTGTACAGCCAGGTCGCCGTTGGTGTCTGGCTCTTCGGTGAGCGCCGCAAGGATCTCCATGCAAACCATGCTAATGTGCACGATGTATGGCCAGTCGGTCCCTGGGAACTTCTGGTAGTTGTGACAAGCGGCCGCAAAACGATAGGTAGCAACGTACTTGTCCTGGGACCAGTTTCTACTCATTGATTCCCCTCAAAGTGATCGCTCTCTTCGGGCTGCTATTCGGTTCTCGAGCCGCTCACAACAGGACCTGGTCGACTTGTCCGGTAGCGCACCGCCAACAGCATCGCCATCACAACAACCGGAGCGCCAATCAGAACACTCGCGAGAATCCCGAGAGCCAGCTCACCGATTCCGTTCGGTTCACTCAACCAGCCCGTGATCAAGGTGGCGGTCACCACCAGGATGCCGACTGTCAGTCCCCACGGCGGAGGCGGTTCGCTGGA
>JBDGYW010001035.1:0-3479 GCA_039588935.1 Gemmatimonadota bacterium
CTGAAGAACACGTTCACGCTCGCGCACGGCGACAAAGCGTATGTGAGCCAGCACATCGGAGATATGGAGAACCTCGAGACACTGGAACATTTCGAGCAGGCTCTCGACACGTACCAGCGCCTGTTTCGAATCGAACCCACAGCGGTGGCCCGAGATCTACATCCCGAATACCTCTCGACTCGTATGGCTGACGAGATGGACCTTCAGTACAGCTATGTCGTGCAACACCATCATGCCCACATCGCAGCCGTTGCCGCGGAGCACGGCGTAACCGAGAAGGTGATCGGCTTCGCATACGATGGCACCGGGTACGGTGACGACGGAGCTGTGTGGGGTGCGGAGACGATCGTCGCCGACCTGAACGGATACGAGCGTCGTTGTCAGCTGCGGTATGCGCCTCTCCCGGGCGGCGACCTTGCCGCTCGGCTGCCATGGCGCGCCGCGCTGGGATACCTGTCACTCGAGCCGTCGGCCGAGATCGCGTTCGAGCTTGCGTTCGAGGAAATCGACCGGCAACAGTACGACATAGCCAAGCAACAGACCGAGCGTGACTTGAATGCGCCGCTCGCCTCGTCGATGGGACGTTTGTTCGACGCTGCCGCCGCGGTACTCGGAGTGCGGAGAGTGTCGCACTACGAGGGACAGGCAGCGATGGAGCTGGAGGCGTGGGCGGGGTCACACCCGGGAGAGACGCTTCCCTTCCCCATTCTGGAAGACTCGGAGGGATCCTTGGTTCTCGACCCGTTACCGCTTCTCGCCGCACTTGGCGAACGACGTTCAGCCGGCCACGACGTGGCAGATCTCGCGGCAGCGTTCCATGAGACAATCACTCAGGCAACTGCAACTGTGGCCGAGTGCGTGAGTGAAGCCACCGGAATCCGTACTGTGGCGCTCGGCGGAGGAGTGTTTCAGAACGCACGGCTGCTCGTCTCGGTGAGACGAAGACTGGAGTCGAGCGGTCTTGCGGTCCTGGTTCCCCGACAGCTCAGCCCCAATGACGGTGCGATCAGCTATGGACAGGCGGCAGTAGCTGCGGCACTGATGCAGAAAGAGCAATGTTAACCGCTGAAGAACGAGGAAGAACGCCGAGAACACGGAGTCATCGATGTGCTTAGGAATCCCCGGTAGGGTACTCGAAGTGAGCGACGATGCGACGATGCCAATGGGCATCGTGGACTTCGGCGGTGTCAGGCGTGAGACGTGCCTCGTATACGTGGCAGACGAGATCTCAGTGGGTGACTACGTAGTCGTGCACGTCGGTTTTGCGATTTCGAGGCTCGACGAAGAAGAGGCAAAACGCACATTCGAGCTGTTGAAAGAGATAGGTGAACTCGACGACACCGACTGGCTGAAAGAGGTCGCCGAGAAGAGTCTCGACACCGAGAGCCCCGGAGCGGCATGAAATACGTTTCCGAGTATCGCGACGGCAAGCTCGCACGACGTCTAGTGGAGGCGATACGCACCGCGGCCACACGTCCCTGGAAAATCATGGAGGTGTGCGGCGGGCAGACCCACACAATCGTGAAGCAAGGGTTGGACGGTCTCCTGGGCGATTCGGTGGAGTTGATTCACGGCCCCGGCTGCCCCGTGTGCGTTACGCCACTCGAACAAATCGACAGAGCGCTGAACCTAGCGTCGATGCCGAACGTGATATTCGCGTCGTTTGGCGACATGCTGCGGGTTCCGGGCAGCAAACGCGATCTGTTCCAGGTCCGGGCGCGCGGCGGTGATGTGCGGATCGTATACTCTCCACTCGACGCACTGGAACTCGCACGGCAGAACGCAGACAAGCAAGTAGTCTTCTTCGCAGTGGGTTTCGAGACGACGGCGCCCGCCAACGCGATGGCTGTTCTGCGAGCGAAACAACTCGGTATCCCGAACTTCAGCATGCTCGTTTCGCACGTCACCGTCCCGCCGGCGATGGTTGCGCTGCTCCAATCAGAGAACAATCGCATTCAGGCCTTTCTCGCGGCCGGACACGTTTGCACCGTAATGGGCTGGGAGGAGTACGAGCCGTTGGCATCCAGGTACGAGGTGCCAATCGTCATCACCGGATTTGAGCCGCTCGATCTTCTCGAGGGGATATTGCTGGCCGTGCGACAACTCGAGGCCGGACAAAACGAGGTCGAGAACCAGTACGTCAGGTCGGTCACACGCGACGGCAACCGGGCGGCACAGGCTGCGGTGAAGCAGGTCTTTCACTTGGTCGACCGCGACTGGCGCGGCATCGGTACGATTCCGGTGAGTGGCCTGGATTTGCGAAGCGAGTACTCGGAGTTCGACGCGGTTTCACGATTCGGGCTACAGGAACTCACCGCAAGCGAACCAGAGGAGTGTTTTGCCGGCGATGTGTTGACCGGCCGCATCAAACCGCGCGAGTGCCCCTCCTTCGGCCGAGAATGCACCCCAGAGACACCGCTCGGTGCCCCGATGGTCTCGAGCGAGGGAACGTGCGCCGCATACTACAACTACGGCCGACTGCAGCAGGCGGAGCGATCGAGCTAGCGTGAGCGACTCACGGAACCCCTCCGAGGGGCTGAACTGCCCAACTCCTCTCGCCGACGAGGAGCGCATTCAACTCGGGCACGGGTCGGGCGGCAAACAGACCGCAAGACTCGTCCGTGACCGTTTTCTTGCGCAGTTCTCGAACGAGACACTCGCCAAACAGACGGATGCGGCGGTAGTGAACCTCGCGGACACACAAATCGCGGTGTCTACAGACACATTCGTCGTGAAGCGGGGTTCGTGCTAGAGGAAGGACTCTCACTGGCACTCCTCGATCGCGTGATTGTATCTATGGCGGGAGCGGCGGGAGCGGCGGGAGTCCCGATTGTGTGTGGCGACACGAAGGTGGTCGAACGCGGCAAAGCGGATGGTCTCTACATCAACACCACCGCGATCGGGCAACTGCATCCGGACTTCACGCCCTCACCAGAACACACAAAGGTCGGAGATGTTGTGATAGTGAGCGGGCCCATTGGGCGCCATGGAATCGCTGTCATGGCAGAGCGCGAAGGGCTTGAGTTCGACGTCGAGATCGAATCCGACGCGGCGACGCTATGGCCGCTCGTCGAGCGAATGCAGAAGGCAGTCGGAGATGCCGTGCACGTCTTGCGCGATCCCACGCGTGGTGGCATTGCCAGCGCGCTGAATGAGATCGCTCAGGTGGCGGGCGTGGGAGTGGTTCTGACAGAGGACTCTTTGCCAGTGCCGGAGCCGGTTGTTGCGGCGTGTGAGTTGCTCGGGTTCGACCCACTCTACGTAGCGAACGAGGGTATACTGATCGCGATTGTAGATGAGAGCTCAGCAACCGATACCGTGAATGCCCTCCAGGATCACCCGCTCGGTGTAGATGCAACTGAGATCGGGCGGGTCGTGAAGACGAATCCAGGCATCGTCGCTCTCGAGACGTCGGTTGGCGGAACTCGAGTCGTTGACATGCTGCCGGGGGATCAGTTGCCGAGGATTTGTTAGTGGGG
>JBDGYW010001036.1:0-2735 GCA_039588935.1 Gemmatimonadota bacterium
ATTCTTCGGGAGATGTGCGAGCGCAAACGATAGCGACGCTCTCGGGATTGCAGGCGCAAGGTTCCCTGCGGGACATTCTGCTGCGCTTGGAGAATGACACCGATGCGTCGGTGCGGGCAGCCGCGGCGTCTGCTGCTGTCGAACTGACAAGCGAAATGGATCGACAGCGGGTACAGAACTCGCTATTTCGTGGCCTCGACGATGGGGAGGTGCAGGTTCGGGTAGCTGCGGCAAGTGCACTTGGTCGTCTTGAAGCTTCTGGTGCCGTGGTCGTGAATCGGCTTATGAGTACTGCAATCGACCACGATGAGCACCAGCGTGTTCGGGTGGCTGCGTTAGGTTCACTGGCCGAAATTGGAGCTGCCGGCGCCGTAAACGCTCTGGCGTCGCTCTTAGTGGATACTCTCGAACAGGCAAACATTCGCCAGGCAGCAGCAACGGCATTGGGAGATATCGGTGGCAGCTCCCCTGCCGCGGTTGAGGCTCTGTTCGCGGCATCCAGGGATAGGAACCGTGGAGTCAAATCGGCTGCAGAGGTTGCCTTATCCAAGATGGAGATTTCTGAGGCAGTACCGGGCGTCGGAGAGATGGTCTCAGATTCGTCGGCTGAAGTGCGGGCGCAAGCTGCACGTATGCTGGCCGCGGCTCGGACTCCCGATGCAATCCAACCGCTCATCATTCTCCTGGATGATCCGGAGTACCTGGTGCGTGACGCGGCGGTTCAGGGGCTGAGTTCGTTCCCGGTCGACGAAGTCCTGACCCCACTGTTGGAGGCTACCCAGGACGAAAACTTCCTGACCAGAATGGGAGCGGTGTCGGTGCTTGGGTCGCTCGACGTGCCGGAGGCATCTGATGCCGTGTTGTTCGCGCTTGAAGACTGGCACAGTGCCGTGCGAGCCGAGGCGGCCAAGGTTCTCGGATGGTTCGCCGAGGATAATGCCATCGAAGCATTGCTTGGTGTCATGGAAAGCGATCGGGAGCGGCTCGTCCGCGCCGCCGCTACAGGCGCACTCCGCGAACATGTCATACGGCTCCTTGCAGAAGACCGCTACGCGGATGCCGTTTACTTCGCGTACAGAATGCGCTCGATCCTCGAGACAAACGTACAGACGGACACTAGGCCGGATCGGATTTGGTTGAACTCGGTTCTCATAGGCAACGCGTACCCATCTCTGCAAGTCGAGCTTGATGTTCCAGGAATACAACACAGTGAATCTGAAATTGAGGTCGACGCTAGCTCGATTATCGTGACCGTTTACAATCACTCCAGCGAGCAGGTTTTTGTTAGTCTCGTGTTATTGCCGGCGGAGGGTTCAGCGCGATCTCTCGAGAATTTCCGTGACAGTAGAACGGGTGGTTGGATTGAGCCCAGCCTCGCCTATGAGCAGGAGATCAGAATCAGTCCGCCCTCCAGACGAGAATACCGACGCGAGATTCTCAAGGTCTTTGCAGCGACAACTGAAATATACTCGGGATTGCTCGACGCAGATCGGGAGTCCGGACGCAGCTTCTTGTGGTTTCGAGAGGGCGGCTTGGCGAACGAAATATTCCGCTCACTTCGCTCAGCGGAGGATGAAGTGAGCGACCTGAGTACTGATGCTTGTTGCTGGGTGACTGCTCAGAAGGTTCTTCGCATCCCTCGAAACCTCGCCCGTCCTTACGAGCAGCGCCCAATCCGTTGAGGCTGGCATTGCTGGCATGCGATCGATGCGTGCGAACCTGGAGATTCATCAAGATCACCTAGTTGCACACCAACATTCGCAGAGTACCTGCACAAACCGTTACTCGATCAGGATGGAAGAGAAGGGTAAGAGATGATCAACGAGAGATCTGGAAATGCGTTGTTAGCGGCGATCGTAGTTATTGCTGTGATTGCAATAGTCGCGGTTCTGTGGGGAACCCTGTTCAGCGACAAGTCACAAAAGATACGCGACCTGGAACAGCGGATCGGACTCAAGGAGCAGGAAATCGAACGGCTCGAGGGTGCGTACGCCGCCCTAGAAGAAGAAGCCCGTCAGCGCATGGAGCAGATCGCACTGCTTACTTCAAAGGTTGACTCTGTGACAGCAAAGATCGACGAGGGGGAAGCTACAATTGACGAAATCAAGAGTGAATTCATGGAACTCGAAGCAGCACTCGACCTTATCGAGAATCATACTCGCGATGCTCTGGTTAACAGTCGCGGCATGCTTAGAGTCGCCAGCGATAGCGCAGGCTGAGAGCCAGGACACAGCCACTGTCCTTTCGCTGTTCGGTTCGACTGACACCGTACTGGCCAGGGTCGCTGAACAGGTAGAACTGAACGAAGAGCGGCTCCAGAAAGCTTTTGATGGCGCAATCACACAACCCGATGCGGTCGGGATCTTCATGGAGTTTGGCTCGACCGCGGCTCCCACCAGGTCGCTGAGTCGTACAGCATCAACCTCCGGAGGGGCGCTCACAGTTTCGTTCGACCTTCCTCCAGACGCCACTTTCCAAGTGACTGATACAGCGGGAGCCGTTGGTGTTGTCCTGACCGGCAAGTGGATTACCGATTACGCCAGGCTGATTCGGTTGGTTCCGGAGTACGAGAACACCCTGGAGAGCTACCGGAGTCAAGCAGAGCTGTATGAGGACTTGATCGGCGAGTACAAGGGCACACTGGACATAAAGAATCAAGCGTTGGCAGTTCAGGCAGAGTTGAGTGAAAAACAGAAGGAACGTGCTGATCTCTATCAAGAGATTGCGAACGCCCA
>JBDGYW010001037.1:0-2733 GCA_039588935.1 Gemmatimonadota bacterium
AAATGCAGCCACTCGCTCAGCTTCGAGTTGTGAGACAGAAAACCCGACGCCCCACATGGTGTAATCTGAATATTCTCGCACCTCACCGATCACGGCATAGATGAAGGTCTGCATAAGGCTGGCTAGGGCTTGAGATCTTCAACGACCCTAATCTCCACGGTGTCTTGAAGAAGCGCCCTCTGCCTCACGGTGTCACCCATGCTTGTGACATCCGCTGAGCCGACGAGGATAGATGCGGCGATGACTTGGATAGTTGCGTCGGGGTTGATGGGCCGCAGGTTGGCGATCCTAAGCGCGTAATCGGCCAGCGTCTCGCCTGCTAGAAAGGGGTGCTCATTCGTGGTTGTGTTCAATGTGTATTCTCGGATCATTTCACTACCCCCGGCAGTTGTTCCCGCGTCCACACTGACGTACACGGGATCTTCGACAAGTCTACGCGATCACGGTACTCGAGCGCCACGTTGCCAATCTCGGCCATCAGGCCCGTTGAGAGCGTGGTCGGGTCCAGACCCATATTGAGCAGAGAGTCATTGGCCACCATCAACTCATTCTCGGCAGCTTCATTGCGCGGGTTGTCGGTGTAGGCAATCTCAGCGCCGGTCATCTTAGAGATCATCTTGGCCAAGTCGCGCACCCGGTGGCACTCGGTCATCTGGTTGAGGATTTGGACGCGACTACCGCGCTCGGGTGGATTGTCAAGTGCAAGCCTGATGCATCGCACCGTATCTCTAATGTGGATGAAGGCCCGTGTCTGGCCACCAGTGCCGTGTACAGTGAGTGGATGTCCCACCACGGCCTGCACAATAAATCTATTGAGCACGGTGCCATAGTCGCCGTCATAGTCGAATCGATTGACGAGGGTGGAGGCTGTTTGTGTTTCATCGGTCTCGGTGCCCCAAACAATGCCTTGGTGCAGATCGGTGATTTGCAGTTTGTCGTTTCGCGCATAGAACTCGAACATCTGCTGGTCGAGCACTTTGGTCATGTGATAGACGCTGCCGGGTTTGGCGGGGTGCAGGATTTCGTTCGAGAGCGCCCAAATAGACGAGCCTGAGTCACGCGCCAAGTTCGCTTCTCGGGCATCAACGATGCGCCAGTACCCCTCGGGTATCTTGCCCTTCGTCACCCCGTAGCCGTAGACGCCCATGCTCCCGAGATGCACGATGTGCGGCGGGTGCTCATAGGCCGCGCACGAGGCCAACAGGCTGTGCGTCACGTTGACGTTGTTGTCAACGGTGTAGAGCTTCGCGTCGAAGTTCCGCATTGAGTACGGTGCGGCCCGTTGCTCGGCGAAATGCACCACCGCATCAGGAGCCACCTCGCTGATGAGGTCGCGCAGCGCGTAGTCATCTACGCCAAGCTCGACTTCCTCAAACCGAAACATCTGTGACGGGACCGTCCTGCGCCAGCACTCTACGCGATCTTCAATGCTGGCAATCGGTGTGAGACTCTGAATGCCCAAGCTCTTGTCGATATTGCGCCGTGAGAGGTTGTCGAGAATGAGAACATCCCACCCTCGAGCGGACAGATACAGGCTCGTCGGCCAGCCACAGAAGCCATCGCCGCCGAGTACGATTACACGCTTATTCACCAATTTACCTCGTCAATGTCAGTGGGCAGCACGCCGATTTTCGGTCGTTCGCCGGTCAGTGGTACGGGGAAGAAATGCGCGATGTCTATGAGGCGGCTTTCTGGTCGAGCACTAAGGCGCATGAAATGGGACTTGGCATTACGAACCAACACCGAGATGTTGTAGCCGTAGGTCTTGACAGCCGCCTCACAGCAGTCAAAGTTGGCGAGAACGAGATGGTAGAGCAGCAACCCGGCGTTCCAGGCGGTGAGGTGCCCCGCTACGACTTGTCGAAACGGCGGCACCGTGATTGCCACTATGCCACCGGGCTTCGCAACCAAGTTCAAGTTCAGCAGGAAGTTGTGAGGGTCAAGCTCATGCTCTAAAACGTGACAGCACCAAATCACGTCAAAGCGCTCGCGGCCTAAGAGGTCATCGATAGGGAAATAGCCGCGATAATCCGCTTTATGCACAGGGTCCATCGTCGTCACCGTCTTGCCCGCCGCTCGCATCACCTCGGCTTGCTCGCCCTTGCCAGAGCCGATGTCAAGCACGGTCTCGAATTCGTAATCGCGCAGCAGTTTCTCTAGCGCCTGGTCGCCGAGCATCACAGTTGAATCATCCATGAGCACCGCTTCTCATTCACGGTGAAGGGACGCCCGAGCTCGTTGGCAACTTCGCGCACAACGGGCGGCACGCTGCTCATATGCCAGTCGTGACCTTGCATGAATCCACCCCACTTGATCTTCGGCAACCAAGCGTCAATGTCGGCGTAGTACTTGCTCGCCTCTTTGCTCGCGTCGATGAATACATAGTCACAACTTGCATCCTCGACCTCATCGGCCATTGCGGTTGAATCGCCGTGGTGGAGCTGGTAGCGACCATTGGCACCCGCTTCTGCCAAGTGCTGCAGCGCTATGTCTTTGGTCTCAGGCAGGATCTCAAATGAGTCGACCAAGTGCAGGAACAGCCGCGGCTTTTTATAAAGCAGAATGCTTGCGGTTTTGGCGAGATACACGCCCACTTCGACGCCGATCACGTCTCGGTCGTTGGGAATGTAGGGCAGCAGACTCGCGGCTTCGTTGGTGATTTCGCGGGTGTGGAATCCCGGCTTAGGAATGCTCTCTGGATAACCCAATGGCTTGCCCTTATTTACGGCCCAA
>JBDGYW010001038.1:0-2732 GCA_039588935.1 Gemmatimonadota bacterium
CACGATCACGGACGTACTGAGTACACAGTTCACGTGTGCTTACGAGGTCATGCGCGAGGACGGGGGATGGGTTGAACGCACGATGTTCAAGTTCATCCGTGACGAGAACGTGACGTGGGAGTTCCTGAATTGACAGGGTGTTGCAGCAGAGAAGGGCAGAGACACTGTAAGTGTACTGTAAGTATAAACCATTACCTGATTCAACCAATAGGAATCATACTATGAGTGAACTGAGAGAGAGACAAGAGCAGCGTGAGCTGGACCAGATGAGCAACGGCATCAACCGTTACCATGCGAAGGTCGGGGCTCAGGGCATGGGCGAGACCAAGTCCGGGCTGCCGCTCGTGTTCGTTGCCATGAAGGCGATGATCCCGTGGATACGGGAGAAGGTGGAGATGCTGGAGTCTGGTGCCACGCACCCGTCGTCGATACCTCTGGGTATCCACTGGCTGGCGGAGATGCAGCCGGATGCGGTCGCATATTTGGCAGCGAAAATTTGCGTGACTGCTGCGTATCACGAGGCGAAGGCGACGCGCACTGCCATGAAGATTGCCAACCTGATCGAGGAGAACTACAGGTACGAGCAGTTGGAGCAGGCGGAGCCACACCTCGCCAATAGCATGAGCCAGAAGGCGAAGCGATGGTCACGTGCAAGCACCCGTCGCAAGATCATGCGCAAGGCAGCGGACGTGGCTGGTGTACGTCGCATGGGATGGACGGAGAAAGAGAAGCTGAAGCTGGGGCTCAAGCTGATCGAGTGCTACGTCACCGAGTCCGGGTTCGCTGAGCTGAAGGCGACGGCGGATGGTGCGAAGGGTGGTGTGATGCAGCAGAAGATCATCACCATGACCGACTCAGCACGCCGGGAGATTGCGAAGGGTGACGCCAAGTGGGAGGGAGAGGACCCGGAGAACAAGCCGATGATCCACCCGCCCAAGCCGTGGACCTCACCGATCTCTGGCGGGTACCTCACGCATCGCATGAAGCAACCCATCCTGCGAGGCGCGTCGTTCCGCAAGGTGACCGAGGGTCTGCTCGATGAGCTGTACTCGACGGACCTGAGTCAGGTGTACGATGCGGTCAACGCAGTGCAGGACACAGCGTGGCGTGTGAATCGTCCGCTGTTCGAGGTGCTGTCCGTTGCCATCGACCGGGATCAGGACATGGGCGTGCTGCCCGAGAGGGACAAGCTCCCGCTCCCGCCAGTGCCTGCTGGTCTCCCGGACTACGGCAAGATGGCAGTCGAGGACATGACCGAGGAGCAACAGGCGAAGCTCAAGCGGTGGAAGGCAGAGGCACGTGAGGTACACTCGCTGAACGCAGCGAACACCTCGAAGATCATCGCACTGGACACCAAGAAGGAACAGGCGAAGGATGTGGTGAACGAGGTAGCGATCTACTTCCCGCACTCGCTGGACTTCCGGGGCAGGCTGTATCCCATGAGTGCTGAGCTGTCGCCGCAGTCGGACGACATCTCGAAGGCACTGCTTGAGTTCGCTGAAGGCAAGCCGCTCGGAGAGTCGGGCGGGTACTGGCTGTGCGTACACCTCGCCAACCTGTATGGTAACGACAAGTGGTCGTTCGATGACCGGGTAGCGTGGGCGCAAGAGAACCACGACCACCTGTTGCGGAGTGCGCAACGCCCGCTCGACTACACGTGGTGGACTGACGCCGAGGAGCCGTGGTGTTTCCTCGCAGCGTGCATGGAGTACGCCGCATGGCAGACGCAGGGTGACGGCTATGAGTCGCACCTTCCGATTGCAATGGACGGCTCATGCTCAGGCATCCAGCACTTCAGCGCTCTGCTGAGGGACCAACGAGGTGCCGAGGCAGTCAACCTCACGCCGAAGCCACTGCCCGCCGACATCTACAACGAGGTGCTGGCCGAGGTGAAGCGTGACCTGAACGACAGCAAGGAACCACTCGCCAAGGTGTGGCATGACAAGGTCGACCGGAAGATCGTGAAGCGTCCGTGCATGACGTTCGCATACAGCGTGACGAGTGCGGGCATCAAGCAGCAGATCATCGACGAGATACGCAAGCGTCAGGGTGGCGACTACCTGCCGGGTACTACCAACTGGCAGGCCGCACACTTCCTCGCACCTATCGTAGAGGCTGCGATCAGGCGGGTCGTCGACCGGGCAGCCGAAGCGATGGACTGGCTGAAGGCAGTGAGCAAGCACGTCAGCAAGCAGGACATCCCGACGGGCTGGACTACACCACTCGGCTTCCGGGTACTGCAACCGTACCTGAAGACGAAGGGCGAGCGGATCAAGGTGCTGTTCCAAGGGCAACCCCTGTTCCTGACGCTCACGTTCGAGGGCACCAAGATTGATGGGCCGAAGCAGACGAGCGCAGTCGCACCCAACTTCGTGCACTCGATGGACGCCACTCACCTGATGATGACAGTCAACAGGCTGAAGGACGAGGGGATCACCGACTCATTCGCTGTCATCCATGACTCGTTCGGTGTCCATGCGTGCGACGTTGACGAGCTGCACTACGCACTGCGTGACGAGTTCATCAACCTGTACTCGGACAACGAGGTACTCGTGGAGTTCTACCAAGAGTCCTTGCTGAGACTGCCGAGTGACAAGTGGGCGGACGTTGAGCCTGCGCCCGAGGCTGGCGACTACGACATCGAGGAGGTGCGTGATGCAGACTTCTTCTTTGCATGATGTGTACAAGCTGGTCAAGCTGCGCAAGAATGCAACGCTCGGCCCGCTGTTCAT
>JBDGYW010001039.1:0-2729 GCA_039588935.1 Gemmatimonadota bacterium
CGCTCCAGGGCGTCTACGACGCGTATTCGGCGCTGTTCGCAGGGGTGGCGCAAATGACGGCACAGGCCGCGGTCGAAGGCTTGATCATGTCGCTGGTGCCCGGCGGGGTGCTGATCGTCGGCGGCTCCCACGCGATCAACGCCGGGATCGACATGTACAACAACGGCCTCAGTTGGTCCAACGCACTCGAGTTCGCCGGCGGTAGCGCGCTGGCCGGGGGCGCTCTCAGGAACGCGTTGGGGGGGTTCAACAGAGCTCGTGCCGGGCTGGCGGCGCAGAGTGGGAAGCGGGCAGCAGCCGGCGTCTACCTCGCTGCCGGCACGCTCGTGCTGATGGCCGACGGTACGAGCAAGCCGATCGAAGACGTTCGCATTGGGGATCACGTGCTGTGCGACTACGATTGCGCGGAACGCAACGGTCCTGAAGTCAGCGTTGTTACGGCCTGCTTCGAGCGGCAAACCTCAGAGTTGCTCGCCGTCACCGCGGAAGTTGATGGCGACAGCGTTACGATTGAAGTGACGCCAGGACATCCCTTCTATCTCGCCGACGAAGGACACTACGTCGCGGCTGGCTCTCTGGCAGCGGGTCAGCGACTATTCACCAGTGACGGGTACGTCACGCGTCGGACCCTCGTTGTAGAGCGGATCGCCCCGATTGGCGGATACCCGACGGCCGTCTACAATATCACGGTCGATGGAGCGACGAACTACTATGTTTCGGCCCGCGCTGGTGCGCCGGGAGTCTTGGTTCACAACGTTAACCGCTGTAGCCAGACGTGGGTGGATATACTCACCGATCGCAAGACTTTGAGGCGTTGGCTGAAGAGCGCGAAGAACGGGAAGCAAGTGTTGAACCAAGGCGAGCTTGATGATGTGATGTGGGCGGCAACGGAGCGCGGTCTCCCTAAGAGGTGGGACGCGAGTGACTTGGCCGGACATCCGGGAACATACTCGGATCATCCGCACGTTCACATTGACGGGAAGCACATTTGGATCCAACAGGGAGTGCAACCATGAGTTTGCCGGCCAGGGCGTATCTCGTGCTGACGCCAGATGTTCTTACCGACACGAGTACCGGGTATCGCGGCATCTGGCGTTCGGATCCCTTGGACGTGGCATTTCGCGAGGAGGGGAACAAGGCAATAAAGGCGCTGACAGAGGCGTCCAACGAAAATGGGGACGACTGGTTCACGCGTTTTGAAGACGCCGTCGCGTGGGCGCGATTGGCGCAGCAGTACGGATATGACGTCGAGGTAGTGCGGTGCGTTCCTGCGATGGACCAAGAGCCCGACCTGCTCCTGACGAACGGCGAACAGTTTTTGGGTTGGGATGTAGGCAGCGTGAGTGCAGGGTATTCTTGCATCGTGGATCGCTTCATGTACATTTGGCAGGGGCATGGCCATGGTGACAAGACAGTGTTCGAAACGTTTGCTTGCCTGTCGAAGTACTTTGCGCCTCAACTCAACGAACATCGCCTTTTTGATGACTATGCCGCGGCCGTTAGCTTCTGGCGAGTTGATCGCGAGTGCGCCGAGCGATTCGGCGGCGAGATGAGCGTCGAAGGCATTTGTCCGGTGGCGGTCATTCTGTGCCGGGAGGTTTCCATGACCAGTTCAGGCTCCGGGTGAAAGAGCGGAGCGGGTAGGTATCCATTATCGATAGGGCACGTTCGGCCGCGCCTTTGCGGAAGGAAGCGTGGTGATCCTCCCGATAGGATGGTCTAGTTGTACATAGCACTCCGAAGCGTGATCACAGCGCTGCTCAACCTGACGTTCGACGGCGAGAACTGGTACGAGTATGACGCCTGGAATCGGCTGCTCCAGATCAACGACGCCGGCACATTGGAAGGCTCGCGCGAGAATACGTGGGTTCACGGTCGAAGGATGAGAAGTCATTTGCAGCAGAGTCTTAGCCAGGCGGCACGAACTCCTGCCCGGTGTTAAGCGTCCCGCGAGTCGCAGGAGCAGGGCCGGACCACTCGAAATCGGCTCGGCGCGTCCCGCGCCCCGTCAGTTGGAGCGATTGCCCGGTCGGCGTGCTGCCCGTTTCGCTCTCTGAGATTCCGGCCGAGACCATCCCCGCAGCCGCTCCGTCGCCGGCCGTGAAGTGGCCTTCGTAGCTGATGAACTCGACCACGTTCCCGCCGGAATCGACGAGCGCCAATCCGTCGGGCGACCCTTTTTGCAGCCCGCTGAAATCGAACGCGAGCACGCCCAGGCCCTGCTGCAGGCTCGGAATGGTACGTCTCAGTTCGGGTTACGTGAGGGAGCATCGTAGGGGATCGGCCCACGGAGCGCGAAACGCGCAAGTCCTTTCCTGCCAAGAAGGACGGAGTATTCAGTAGGCACAACCAAAGGTCCGATTCTCTGATACCATATGTGGCTATCGAGTGCAGTTGTTACCGCAGGAGGAAACCATGAGGCCACATCGAGCTTTTTCCCTTGCCTTGTGCCTGGGATTGGCAGTCTCGTCGACTATCGCCGCCGTTCAGAAAAAAGGTGAGGATCAAGAGCATGAACAAGCCGAAGAGTCGCGGCCGATGAGTGCCGCGACCTTCGCCGGTTTGGAGCTGCGCGGTATCGGGCCGGCGCTGATGTCGGGCCGCATTGCTGACATCGCGATTCATCCCGAGGATCAGAGCACATGGTACGTCGCGGTTGGCAGCGGCAACCTGTGGAAGACGACCAATGCGGGCACCAGCTGGCAGGCGATCTTCGACGACCAGGGTTC
>JBDGYW010001040.1:0-3064 GCA_039588935.1 Gemmatimonadota bacterium
ATTTCTCCCGTTGGCAGCTACCGCTAAGATGTGGCTTGGTCGGCCGGACTGCAACGCTCAGCCATCTTTTGTCTCCAGTCTCTTCAGCACGTCAAGGCTCGTGGTGATCCCCTCAGCAGCTCGTGCCACGGCTTCACGTCTGGCACTGGTTAGCGACATGTGGAACGCCTGAGCGCCACTGTAGGCGTGGAGTTCCTCGACCCACTCATCGGAGCCGGGGCCGTCGATCCAGCCCATGATCGCAGCGAACCGAACGCAGACCTCGGTGAGTTGGTCGGGCGTCAGGGCAATGACTTTCTGAGATTCGCTCATCGTCGCTCCGGTTGGTGACGGCAGAAGATAGCAGCGCCGAATCGCCAGAGTCTCAACATCTTGCATAGAAACGAGATACGACATCCCGAGTGCGCTGGAGGGGCTTCTGACTACTTGACACTGCCGTTGATGGTGCGTCGGTGGAGGCCTCTCTACCCGGCGGTGGTCAGTGCAATGCCTAGAACCGAGCGAAGGAATGCAACGTCGATGATGGCGAGAAACAGAGACGCCGCGGACGACACCAAATAGATGTGCCCTATCGCTCGATTCGGCATTACCCCGAATTGCTGCCAGTCAACGGCGACTTTCAATCCCAACCAGCCTCCTGACACGATGTAGAAATGCCAGAAAGAGATCAAACCAGCGCCGGTGACGATCAGCCGTTCGAGAATGCCGAGTGCCGGAGAGATTCTCGATCCGAACCCCCTACTGTACCAGTCCTTCCGCAGTTGATCGCTTGGGTCTGTTAACACCCACAGAACGGCGTCCTTTATCCAACCTACAATCAAGTTGCTCGCGATGTTCGATACAACGAGCACTACCCCAGCGATCAGTAGCTGGGCAAACCCGACCGTCATGCTCAGCGCCTCTGGACGCCAGATGATCAAAACGATCAAGGTTGCCTTGATCAGGACCCCGATCAGGAGTCTCCATGACGTTCTCGTCCGTTCCCAAACGATGGACCACGCGCCCTCTGGAACGTCCCACGGGATCTCGTTCCCTGACATAGCACAAAAGATCCTATTGCCTGAGAGTCATAGCAAGGTCCTGCATTCTTTCAGAATCAACGTGAGTGCTATTGACGGTACAATACAGTGGACAGACGCGGATCGACCCGTTGAGCTGCCCCCCGTATACCGGACCACGGGACTTGGGACTATGCTAACCCGAGTTGAGGAGGTGACCATGGGCCCTCAGAGCCGGTTTCAGGTAGAACAGATCGTGAAGATCCTGCGCGAACGAGAGACAAGCGGGTTGCCTGTGAGCACGTTCTTGAGGCGCTCGGGGCTTCTGCATCGCTCGAAATGAGCCAGAAACAGGCTTGATCTGTCGCGGCTGAGCGTGTCTTTGCGCTGCCGACTCAGCGGGTAGCAACCGCACGTACCTAGCCACAGATTAAGTCGCCCTCAGGACCACCTCCGAATGTGGGACCACTGTTGGAGGCTGTACGATGTATCGTGCCGTCTGCTTGCTCGTCGCAACCGCTGTAATGTCTGCCTGCGATAAGGTTGGTACGCTCGGCCCAGATATCGAACCAGTCGACACCACTCTTGTCGCGTCAGTTCACCTCTCACCGGCATCAGACACTCTGCTAGCTCTCGGCGATACGGTCAGGTTCACAGCGGTCGTGACAAACGTTCTGGGCCATCCAATCACGGGAAAGACGGTTGTCTGGTCGTCCTCAGACACCAACACGGCGACCATTGACCCTTCGACTGGTCTTGCCACAGCGAAGGGCACCGGCTCTGTTAGTATTCGAGCCTCGGTGGATGTGGTTCATGGGACTGCTGTGCTGTCAGTTATACAAGAGGTCGCAACGGTTGTCGTCACTCCCGCAAACGATACAATCGCTGGAATCGATAGCACGCTTCAGTTCACGGCTGAAGCGTCTGACGCGAACGACAATCCAGTATCGGACGTGGTATTCATATGGCTATCGTCGAATCACAACGTGGCCGTCATCGATACCAGCGGACTGGCAATCGCAGTCGGCGAAGGCGCGGCGATCATAACCGCTGCAGCGCGGGGCATCCCCGGTAACGCAATTGTCACCGTCACCAATCCGGTTAGGTCGGTTGTCCTGGAACCCGAGAGCGTGACCCTTGAGATCGGCGATACGGTTCGCCTTGCTGTGGCGACGTTTGATGGCCGAGGCCATACGCTGACAGATCGCAACGTGGCATGGTCGTCGAGTAATGAGGCCGTCGCCACGGTGGACACGTCCGGATCAGTTGAAGGAGTGTCGGTCGGATCGATCACGGTCAATGCGACTAGTGAAGGTGTCTCAGATAGCTGCTCGGTCACCGTAGTCGACCCCGTGATCTCAATCGCTGAAGCTCGCAGCGCTCCCGTTGGTGATACGGTGCATGTCGATGGGATCGTGCTCAACTTCTTTGCTGCCTATGGCGACAGCACGGTTCATATTTCGGACAACACAGGTGCAATCCGTGCTATCCGCATCCGACCGATTACGGTGTTCCCCGGTGACAGCGTGCGCTTTGTAGGCAAGGTGGCTGCTTTCGACGGCCAACCTGTGATCGATGACCCCACTGTGTTTCTACTCGGCTTCTCACGAGTGCCGCCGCCTGAAGTTGTCTCGACCTTCGAGGCGAACGCGGCCCGCGCCGGTACCCTTGATGCAGCGCTGGTCAGCGTAGCAAACGCGCGGATCACCGATACGGCGACTGTCGCGGGGTTCAATCGAATACCCTACGTGCCTGGGACGGTGCTGAACGTGACCGGGTTGCTGGTGCCGGACGGCAGTGGATCGTGGGTGTTGAAGCCGAGAGGTCCCGGTGACGTCACGGTGCAATAGCAATGGTCAACCGATACCATGGCCAGGGTCACCCGGTATAGCGACACGTGATGGGATACTGATGAAATCGATTGGCGATTTGGAGTCGCGAGTGCGGGATCTGGTCAACGGTCCCCGTGTCCGCCAAGCCCTTCAAGCTGATCGTCCGAGATGGAATCGTGTTTGTTCGGCGCTGGACGTGATTGGGGATACTGAACTCGCCATCGATGCGTACCT
>JBDGYW010001041.1:0-2728 GCA_039588935.1 Gemmatimonadota bacterium
GTCTTGCTCTAGGTTACTCAAACACCGCGAAAAAACTGCGAATTGGGCGTTGTATCCCAAATAGATATAGACATTTAAGCTAATTGGTGCTTTTATCGATGGTCAACCCTCAGGAATGACTTCGATCATCACCATCCCCTTGTCCACGGCCTGGCCACCATCGACGTGCACCGCCTTCACTCGTCCGGTCACCGGCGCCATGATTTCGTTTTCCATCTTCATCGCCTCGAGCACCACCAGGCCAGCTCCTGCCTCCACCACGTCCCCCTCCTCAACCTCGACCCGAAGCACTAGGCCCGGCATCGGGGCCTCCACATTGCCTCCCGCTCCTCCACGGTCCCCAGCACCCACCAACTTCCCGAGCCGAATCGAGCGTTCGTCGTCCACTAGCAGATGATGAGTTTCTCCACCACCCATCACTGCCCACCCATTTGACTCAGGAGTCATTGCGTAGGTGCGTGACTTCCCGTCGAGTCTCAGTTCCCGCAACGGTGTCTCAGGAACTGCGGTGAGTTCGGCAGACACGGTTCGTCCATCCACAGGAATGTCAGCCCCGTTCAGGACTACCTCGAAAGTGCGTTCTGCAACCGTCACAACATACTTCACGCTGCCTCCAAGACTGTCAGAGTCTCGACGTGCCCAGTCTGAGGGAACAGATCGTATGCCACCAGTTTCACCACTCTGAACGATGGCATTCGCGAAAGATCCCTGGCAAGTGTCGCAGGGTCGCAGGAAACGTATGCCAAGCAAACCCCACCCACACTGTCACCCCATTGTTGTAGCCATCGCACCAAGGGAGAGCCCAGGCCCGCGCGTGGAGGATTTGCCACAACCAAATCTGGCATCGGCATCCTCGCCATGGCTTCTTCAACTCGATCGTTTACCCTGGTGACTCGTGGACCCGGTCTTTCAGTGAGCGCGTTCCACGCTGCGCCCCACTCCACAGCACTCCTGTCCGAATCGACGCTCCAGACCCTGGCGCCCCGAGAAGCGAGGATCTCTGCGGTGTCCCCCACTCCGCCGTAAAGGTCCCACACCACCTTGCCGTCCAACCTTCCCAGGCTTTCGACCGCCGTTTCTCGTATCGTTTCGGCCAGATCGACGTTCATCTGCTCGAATGCCACAACCGGATACCCGGTCTCGGGACCCGCAACTACGCGCGCAGCACCTCCGTCAGGCTTCCACCAATACGAAAGGTTGTCTGCTCCAACTGCCGCTGCCATCGCCGCTGCGTCCCAACACTCCTCACCCCCAACTGCCATTACGTGCATTCCATCGGCCCGGTCTACGCGGAGCACCAACGACTGCAGCGTGGCAGGCAGCAACGATCGATTGGAACTCACCAGCTTCCACAGATCCATTACTCCTTCTCGGGCCAGCAGGCAGTCACCGAGATCGAACGCGCTTGCCGGTCGGTCGTAGCGGCGAAAGCCAATACGCTCTTCTTTGGAGGTGAGCGTTACTTTGCCTCGATATCTCCACTGTCGTGGCGAACCGACGATCTCGGGATCTTCGACGTCCAGTTTTCCGATCCTGCGTAGCGCGTCGCCGACGATCTTTCGTTTAGCCTCGCGCTGGCCCTCGGCGCTTAGATGTTGGAGTTGACACCCACCGCACTCGTCCGCTTCGTAATGAACGCACCGGGGTTCAACGCGACTCGGGCCACGTGACAACACGGTCGAGATACGACCGCGTGCATAGCGGGCTTTTCGAAGCGCGACTTCGATATCCACGCTGTCGCCGGGAGCCGACCGTGGAACGAATACCACCAAACCGTCTTCGAGGTGCCCGACCCCGTCACCTCCAGCCGCAATGCTCTCGATGGCGACTGTGCAGTTCACCGCAGTCCGCTTCGGCGGGCTGCGACGACCCAAGCACTCTCGGAGTGCCGAGTCTGCGTGCGCGTCACAACGTACGCGGCCTCTCGTATTTCATGCTCGGCAATCGCTGCGGCGACGGCTCTACGCTCGAGTTCCGCCGCATCCGAGTCGGGAATGAGCAACTCGCTACCGATACGATCGATGTACTCGATATCGTAGTCGCCTGCTTTGAATCCGGATTCCATCATCACTCTGCGATGGAACGGCACAGACGTCGGGACCCCTACGATAGCTAGCTCGTCAAGCGCGCGCGACATCCGTCTGATCGCTCTGTCGCGGGTCTCACCCCATACGATGAGTTTGCCCAGCAACGAGTCGTAAAAGAGGCCAATCTCATTTCCAGTCTCGATCCCACCGTCCCACCTCACGCCGGGACCGGACGGAGCCTTGAGATACTCGATGTGCCCGGTCGCAGGCAGGAAGCCGGCAAACACGTCTTCCGCGGTAATCCTGCACTCAATAGAGTGGCCGCGCGGGCTAAGCATGCGATCCGAGAGGGAGATCGGCTCACCGGCGGCGATCCGCAGCTGCTCTCGAACGAGATCCAAACCGTATACCATCTCCGTGATCGGATGTTCAACCTGAAGCCGCGTGTTCATTTCCAGAAAGTAGAAGCTCTCGTCCGGCACTAACAGGAACTCGACCGTTCCAGCTCCGCGGTACCCGACAGTTTTGGCCGCCTGTACCGCGGCCTCCCCCATTGCCCGGCGTAGTCCGACATCCACCACCGGCGACGGCGATTCCTCGATCAACTTCTGGTGGCGTCGCTGTACCGAGCACTCGCGTTCGCCAACATGAACCGTGTTGCCATGCGAATCCGCGAGGACCTGGATCTCAACATGTCGAGG
>JBDGYW010001042.1:0-2726 GCA_039588935.1 Gemmatimonadota bacterium
ACCGTCTACTTGGCTCACGACCTCAAGCACGATCGGAAGGTCGCCATCAAGGTCATGCGTCCCGAACTCTCGGCCATCTTGGGTGGCGATAGGTTCTTGCAGGAGATCCGCATAGCGGCACAGCTCAACCACCCTCATATATTGGCACTCTACGACTCAGGCGAAGCCGACGGAGTTCTCTATTACGTAATGCCCCACGTAGAGGGCGAGTCACTCAGAGCGAAGATCGATCGAGAGAAGCAGCTCGCCATAGACGAAGCCGAAACGCTCACGCGCCAGGTTGCCTCGGCACTCGATTGCGCTCACGAACAAGGAGTGATCCACAGGGACATCAAGCCTGAGAACATCCTGCTTCATAGAGGCGTGGCCGTTGTCGCAGACTTCGGCATTGCGTTGGCCCTGACCGCTGCAGGCGGCGAACGACTGACCGAGACGGGACTGTCTCTAGGAACGCCTGAGTACATGAGTCCTGAACAGGCAGCCGGAGATAGGAAGGTGGATGCCCGGAGTGACATCTACTCGTTGGGTGCTGTGTTGTATGAGATGGTGACGGGTGAGCCACCCCAGACGGGTGCGACAGTGCAGGCGGTGATCGCGAAACTGTTGAGCCAGGCTCCAGCGCATCCTCGTGTAGTACGAGACAGCGTACCTCAGGCGATGGATCGGGCCATGATGAAGGCGTTGGCGAAGGTGCCGTCGGATCGGTTCGACGGTGCAGCCGAGTTTGCGACTGCGTTGACGGCGGAGGTGGTGAAAACCGAGGAAGAGGTGAAGTCGATTGTCGTTCTACCGTTTGAGAATCTCAGTCCCGACCCCGACCAGGAGTACTTCGCCGATGGGCTGACCGAGGAGGTGATCGCCGATCTCTCAAAGGTGCGTTCTCTCCGCGTCATATCGCGTAGTTCGGCGATGACTTTCAAGGGTTCTGACAAGCGGATTCCCGAAATCGCTCGGGAACTGAGTGTTCGGTACGCGTTGGAAGGAAGCGTTCGGAAAGCCGGGAACAGCCTGCGCATCACGGCACAGCTCATCGATGCCGTGAGTGATGCCCATGTCTGGGCCGAGAAGTACGACGGTGTTTTGGAGGATGTGTTCGGGATGCAGGAGCAGGTCTCTCGCTCAATCGTGGACGCAATGGAACTAAGTCTTCTGCCGGAGGAAGAGAAACAGTTAACCGAACGGGGAATCGAAGATCCCAAGGCGTACGCCCTCTACATGAAGGCGCGTGACGAGGCGCTCAAGGGAACCGCGGAGGCTACGCAGGCAGCCCTTCGTGACCTCGAGCTGGGTCTGGAGATCCTCGGAGACAACGAGCTCCTCTACTACGGTATGGCGGTTGCGCTCCACTGGGGCATGGAGTACGGGGTGATGACGAAGGATGAGGCAATGGGTCGCTTCGAGGAGCTCGCGGACAGGGTCCGCGAGATGGCGCCGGGATCGGCGAACAGCCTCTATCTCGACGCCTGGCTGGAGCGATTCCGCGGTAGGCCGCTGGAGGGGTTGAGGAAGGCCGAGTCCGCCATCGCAGCCGATCCCCAGCACCTGGGGAACATGTCTCTTATCGTCACAGGGTACGCGGGGCATGTGGGGAGGCCGGAGCTGGCGGAAGGCGTCGCGCGGCGTTTCGGGGCGGCCGATCCCCTCACGCCTATCAGCACGTGGCAAGTGGGATTCCACCATTGGATGTCCGAGCGTCTCGACGAGGCGCTCACCTCCTTCGACACGGGGCTTCGGGTGGACCCATCCTTCTTCTATAACGAGATCTTCGCAGCCTACGTGCATGTCTGGCAAGGGAGGGAAGAGCATGTGGCGGCACGTCTGGCTCGGGTGATCGGGCGCAATCCGCCCGACTTCGCCTCCGAGTGGGTAACCCTGCTGCGGTGTGTCCTGGACCGCGACGCTGTCGGGGCACTGGAGGCGCTCTCCGAAGGGTCGAAGACCTTCTTGTGGAACGATCTGGAGATGCCTCCCTTCATCGCCTCGGCGTACGCCCTGGCCGGTGCCAAGGAAGAGGCCCTGACGTGGCTGGAACGAGCGGTCGAGCGTGGTTGGATCAACTATCCCCTTTTCGCCCACCAAGACCCGCTTCTCGAGAGCATCCGCGGCGAGCCGCGTTTCAAGGACCTGATGGTCAGAGTGAAGAAGGAATGGGAGGAATTTGAGGTGTGACTGCCGACTCCATATCCCGCCTCAAGGCCGCCCTCTCCGACCGCTACACCATCGAGCGAGAACTCGGTAGCGGCGGTATGGCGACGGTCTATCTGGCCCACGATCTCAAACACGAGCGCAAAGTCGCGGTCAAAGTCTTCCGTCCGGAATTGGCCGCTGCGCTCGGCACTGAGCGGTTCTTCCGCGAGATAAAAATCACGGCGAACCTGAGTCACCCTCACATCCTCCCTCTCCTCGATTCCGGTGAAGCGGACGGGCTCGTGTACTACGTGATGCCCGTGATTGAAGGCGACTCGTTGCGAAGCAGGCTTAACCATGAGAAGCAACTCTCCGTAGACGAAGCGGTTAAGATCGCGAGCCAGGTCGCAGGCGCACTCTCATACGCCCATGCCCGCGAGATCGTCCACCGCGACATCAAGCCGGAGAACATTCTGTTTCAGGCTGGCGAAGTTGTCGTTGCCGATTTCGGGATAGCGTTGGCGGTGGACACGGCCGGTGGCACACGGCTCACGGAGACAGGCTTCTCACTCGGCACTCCCGCATACATGAGTCCGGAG
>JBDGYW010001043.1:0-2724 GCA_039588935.1 Gemmatimonadota bacterium
CGTCGGGTGTCCAACGGATTGGGCCGCACCACGTGCGGCTTCTACTACCAAAACGACGAGCGCATTCTGTACTCCAGCACGTTCCACGCGGACGAGGCCTGTCCGCCCCCGCCGGATTACTCCCAGGGATATGTGTGGCCCATAAGCGACCACGACGTGTACACATCGCTCCCCGACGGAAGCGATCTCGTTCGGTTGACGACCGAACCGGGTTACGATGCCGAGGCCACGTTGTCCCCGGATGGGGAGACGATTGTCTTCACCTCCACGCGGGACGGCGATCTCGACATCTATACCATGAATGTGGACGGGTCGAACGTACAGCGGCTCACCACGGCGGTCGGGTACGACGGGGGACCGTTCTTTTCGCCGGACGGCTCGAAGATCGTGTACCGCACCTGGCATCCCAACACGGCGGACGAGGAAGCAGACTACAGGCGTCTCCTCGCAGAGAACCTGGTGCGTCCCAGCGAGATGGAAATCTGGGTGATGAATGCGGACGGCTCGGAGCAACGGCAGATCACCGATCTGGGCGGTGCGAATTTCGCTCCGTACTTCCACCCCGACGGCAACCGCATCATCTTCGCGTCGAACCACCACGTCATCCGCGACGATCCACGGTCGAGGAACTTCGATCTCTTTCTCATCAACCTGGACGGATCCAATCTGCGCCAGGTTACGTTCACCGACGTGTTCGACGGGTTCCCGATGTTCTCACCCGACGGCACGAAACTCGTGTTTGCCTCCAACCGTCATGGAGCAGTGGAGGGTGATACGAACATCTTCATTGCGGATTGGGTAGAACGTTGAGAGATAGCCGAGGTCGAGGACAGTGACGAAACGAGAGGACGAGCCGCAAGTGGACGCGACGCCCGAAAGACCGGTGATGCGCGTGGAGCGCAAATCGCCCGGGCAGGCCGCGTGGGAGTGGATCAAGACACTGGCCGTCGCGTTGGTCATTTGGTTCATGCTGACCAGTTTGCTCGTGCAGGCGTTTCGCATTCCCTCGGCGAGCATGGAGAACACCCTATTGGTTGGGGATTTTCTGTTCGTCAACAAGGCGCTGTATGGTGCGGAAGTGCCCCTTCTCGGCAAGCGACTCCCGGCGTTTCGTGACCCTGTGAGGGGGGAGATTGTGGTGTTTGACTCGGTGGAGGATCCGGGCATTAGTGTGGTGAAGCGCATTGTGGGCCTGCCGGGGGACACTATCGGGATGCAGGACAACGTCCTGTTACTGAACGGCGCACCGCTGGAGGAGCCGTACGCAGTGCGGGGCAAGGCCGGCGACCAGCGGGATCCGCGGATGCGGGCGTGGCAACGCAAGCACCTGGTCGGCGGTGTGGACGGGACTTCGTATCGGCCTACGCTCAAGAACTGGGGTCCGCTGGTGGTCCCGGCGGATTCCGTGTTTGTGATGGGCGATAATCGTGACAATTCGTATGACGGTCGGTACTGGGGCTTTCTCGGGCGCGACCGTATTCGGGGGAAGCCCTTGTTCGTTTATTACAGTTACGACAAGAAAGGGCTCTACCCCCTTCCCTTCTTGACGGCGATTCGCTGGAGTCGAGTCTTCTCTCGCCCTGATTGATGGCCAAGGAAAAGAAGATCGAGAGCGCGCGCGAGCGGACCATGAGTTGGGTTCGGTCGATAGCCATCGCGTTGGTCTTGTGGTTTGTGCTCCGGACCGTCTTGGTCGGGGCGTTTCACATCACGTCCGGCAGTATGGAGAACACACTGCTGATCGGCGACGTGCTCTTCGTGAACAAGGCGATCTACGGCGCCCAGATCCCATTGACGGGGAAACACCTGCCGGGATTCCGTGCGCCGCGGCGGAAGGATATCGTCGTGTTCGAGTCCGCGGAGGAGCGGGGTCTCATGGTGGTGAAGCGCCTCGTCGGCGTGTCGGGGGACACCATCGAGATGCGCAACAACGCCGTGTTCGTGAACGGGGAACCGTTGGAGGAACCGTATGTCGTTCGGTCTGACGAGCCGCTCGATCCGGCGGATGCGAAAATGAGACTGTGGCAACGCCGCTACCTGGTCGGCAAGAGCCCGGACGGCTACCGTCCGACGCTGAAGAACTGGGGGCCGGTGGTCGTGCCCGCAGATTCGTTCATGGCCATGGGGGACAACAGGGATTTCTCCTACGACAGCCGATACTGGGGATTCTTGGGACAGGACCGGATTCGGGGGCGCGCGTTGGTGGTGTATTACAGCTACAACAAGAACGGCATTCTCCCGCTGCCGTTCCTGACAGCCATACGGTGGGGACGGCTGTTTACGATCTTGAAGTAGGCAGTCGGAGAAGGAGGGCGTTGCGGGTGTGAAATCCGCTCGAGCGGCATGGAAAAGCCCCCGGCCGGAAGCCACCGGCCGGGGGTTTCATCGTAAGGGGTTCAATGTCAGGACTTGTACCGATAGGTGATCCGTCCGCGAGTTAGATCATATGGTGAGAGGTCCACGGACACACGATCACCCCGGAGGATGCGGATATAGTGCTTTCGCATCTTGCCGGAAACATATGCGAGAACCTCGTGACCATTTTCCAGTTCGACTCTGAAGGTAGTGTTGGGAAGTACTTCCTTCACCGTGCCCATCATCTGAATGGCGTCACCAGCCACGCGTCATCACCTCTTCTAGACAGTCAATTCAGGATGGGAAGGTTGGGTCACATTGCGAGGAACGTATACTGCCCGCCGACTGCACTTGGCACACTGCAGCGTG
>JBDGYW010001044.1:0-2722 GCA_039588935.1 Gemmatimonadota bacterium
AATACGATGAGCTGCCTCGGGATGCCCGACAGCTATCGAGTGGCGTGACGTCCACTCGGGGAACGGGGGATTCGTTTTCAACTCGGAGCCATGCAACAACGCCGTGTCGAGCGACCGCAGGATCGGACCCCGGTAGATCTCGATACAGTCCGGAAGCCCCGCATACGCACCGCCTCGCTCGGTGAGCGGCACACCGTGGTAGAGGCCGAACAACTCATCGGTATTTGCGTCGATGTCCAGTTCCTCGAGGTCAGCCGGGTCCGGCTCCTCTCTTACGACAACCGCACGTTTTCGAGGGCGTGCCGGAACCTCTCCGGCAGCCTCTCGATCGCATCGCGTACCACGCTCTCGAACGCTTTTTGTTCCATATATGACTTCAAGATGCCAGCGTCAGACTGATGTGGCCAGGTGCATACTGGCGTCCCCGCTGGCGGGCCCCACACTCCAGCTTTTCAACCACTACCTGCCGCAGGCCAGTTTCG
Organism: Gemmatimonadota bacterium; assembly: GCA_039588935.1. Taxonomy (GTDB): domain Bacteria; phylum Gemmatimonadota; class Gemmatimonadetes; order Gemmatimonadales; family GWC2-71-9; genus JBDGYW01. The sequence goes on from JBDGYW010001044.1 coordinate 483, forward strand.
GCAATCGATTCCGCCTCCCGCGGCAGATACGCCTGACGACTCAGGTTACGCCGAGGCGCGGTCAGAACTCAGGTTCTCCACGACACAATTGACGACCCCACCAGCGGCCGCGGTCTCAGCGTCGATGACGTTTGTTGCTCCTGCCTTTTCCAGAGGTCCCACATCAACAGCAAAACGGGCCCGAGCAATGATTTGGAGTTCAGGTGCAACACTACGACACGCCGAGATCGCACGGACAGTGGCGTCGTGGTCATTAATCGAGATGACGAGCATTCTGGCGTGGGGCGCGCCGAGATGTTCCAGGATCTCCACGCTCGTCACGTCTCCGAAGAACGCTGACTCCGCCTCTCGCTTTGCGCTGTCGATGTTGTCGATGTTGAGATCGACAACAATGAAAGGGATGTAACGCCCTTTGAGCATTTGAGCCACCGACTGACCTGTCAAGCCGTATCCTGCAATGATGACGTGATGCCTAGCCGATTTGTCCGCCGGTAGGTTTTCCGCCGTACGACCGCGAAACAGTCGATTCACCAACTTCACATTTCCGATCCCGCCGGCCAAGCGGGGCCCAAGAGAGAACGCGAATGGAGTGAAAAGCATAGACAGGATTACTGCAACGGTGAGGTTGCCGGAAAATGAAGGATCAAGAAGTCCACTTCCGTCAGCGGCACGTAGCAGGACAAACGAGAACTCTCCCACCTGACAGAGTGCAACGCCAGTAAGAATACACGTGCGCAGGGGCAGCCTCATGAACATGGCGGTCAGGAACATGATTGCGAACTTGCCAAGCACGATGGCGAGAAGAAGGCCGAGAATCGGGATCGCGTGCTGCAACACCGTACGCACGTCCAAAAGCATTCCGATGGAGACGAAAAAAATACTCGCAAGTACCTCACGCAATGGCACAAGGTCGGAGAATACCTGCTGTCTGTACTTACCGCTCGCGACCACCAAGCCCGCGAGAAACGCGCCCAAGGCGAGTGAGATACCGGCGCGCGACACCGCCCATGCGGTCCCTAGGCCAACGAGGAAGACGGAGAGCACGAACAGATCGCGCTGGCGAGTGGCCGCAACGACATCGAAAAGACGGGGGACAGCCAACCTCGCCGCCACCAGCACTCCAGCGAGAACGCCCACGGCTGTCAAGAGCGCCACAAGCGGGTTCGTCGCGCTCTCCTGTGTGTTCGCCAGCAAAGGGATGATGAGGACCATCGGTACGACACACAGATCCTGAAACACGAGAATGCCGAGAGCGAGTCGCCCGTGTGGCGACTCTAGCTCTCCCCGCGCCGACAAGCCTCGCAGGACAATGGCGGTGCTGGAGATCGCGACAATGCAACCGATGAGTACTGCTGAGCGAATATTGACACCGAGCAGAGCACAGATGCCGACAACCACCAGAATGGTCGCGCCAACCTGGATGGCACCTCCAACCGCGATTGCACGCCAGAGACCGCGAATACGCTCCAATGAGAGCTCGAGACCGATGCCGAAAAGCAAGAGCACGACCCCCAACTCGGCGATTGTCTCTACATGGTGAATATCCGCCACAAGCCCCAGCGCATTTGGGCCGACCAGGGCTCCAGCGGCGATGAATCCAGCGATGGAAGGAACTCGAAAACGTCGTAGAAGAACGACAGCGGCCACGGCCGCGGCAAGGATGATGACGAACTCACGCAGGAAAGATAGATCTGTCATTGTTCGTCTCCTCGTCACCTAGTGATATAGTATCTTCCACTTGGTGGCAACAAGCTCCTAAGCTGGTCCCGTCAATCATTGACTATTGTGCTTGCGCCGAGAAGTCGAAACCCCACCGCAACATCGCAAAGGCAACGAGGGCGAGCCCCTCGAGACGCGACACGCGCCAACCGATCCTCATGAAAAACAGAACCAGGAAAACCATTCCGCAGAGTGCTGCTAGCGACACGCGTGCTACGGCGTCAACACCAACGGGGTGAACCATTCCGGCGAGTCCTAGTACTCCGAGCAAATTGAATATGTCGCTACCGATCAAATTGCCAGCGCCGATCGCGTAGCGTCCCTTTATCACCCCGGACAGGCTAGTGGCTAGTTCGGGAGCGGAGGTCCCTGCCGCGACGATGGTCACACCGATAACCCACTCGCTCACGCCGAAGCCCCTTGAAATGACAGTCGCGGATGCGACTAGAAGGTGGGAGCCTCCGATGATGCAGACTAGGCCAACCACAAGCAATGCGCCATCCCACAGCAATGCGCCATCG
>JBDGYW010001045.1:0-2721 GCA_039588935.1 Gemmatimonadota bacterium
ATGTGGCGCAAGCACCTACATCCTCATCACGGAAACAAAGCACTTTACCTATAGACAAACAGAAAATGCGGGTGTAGAAAGGTTTTCGAAGGCACGGAGGTTAGCAGTGTTTCCGTTTCGTAGTTGCTCCACCCCAGCTAGGACTCCAAATCCACCAGTACAGCAACGTCTCCCGCGAATGAATTTCATGAACCCGTAGATAGCATCCTTGTGTAGTTCAAGCCAGAACATCTACTGAAGCGATCCTTCAACCGCAAAACGGACCCTTAGGCAAGCCAGCGTATTCCAATAACCGTCGCTGGTAGGCGCGGCGACGAATGAATTGAGGATCTCGCTTTTGACTCTGCCAATTGGAGGGATTCTATGGCATCAAATAAATTGAAACTCCGTCCGATTTCGGCGGTGGCCTTGGCGCTTTTCTTCGCCACCGTGTACGTGGTCTATGCATGGACACCGGTTCTGGTCGCCGACGATCCACTGGTGAGAATGCCAGGCACTCAGCCGGGACAGGTAACGCTGGAAGCCCCGAGACGCTGCTTGAACTGCCACGGCGGCTACGATTCTGCGGTCGAACCGGGCTTTAGCTGGAAAGGTTCCATGATGGCTCAGGCGGCGCGCGACTTCCTTTACTGGGCGTGTCTGACGGTTGCCGGTCAGGACTCCATCTGGGCGGTCGGCACTCCCAATGCGATCGACATCTGTGAGCGCTGCCACTTCCCAAAGGGCTGGCTCGAGGGGCGCTCCGACCCACCCAACGCTTCGGCGATGACCGGTGCCGACTATGACGGGGTGCAGTGCGATTTTTGCCACACGATGTACGACCCTTTCTTCGAAGACACGCACTCCGGTGTTCGCGAAGGCAGCGACTGGTTGAACTACTGGGATGAGACCAACGCCAGCAGTACACCATCGCAGCCGCAGGCCGACACCACCTATGCCGAAGACATGACCCTGGCGCAGTCTATCCTTAGATTCAACGGCACACCCTTCTTCACCAACAACTTGCCGCCCAGCGGCTACACCGAGAACGGCTCGGGGCAGTTCTTCGTCAGCTCCGGGAGCCAGAAGCGCGCACCCTTTGCTGATGCCGAGGCCCGGCACCAGATGCTCTATAGCCGGTACCACAAGAGCAAGTTCTTCTGCGCCACCTGCCACGACGTCTCGAATCCGGTGCTTGCCAATCTGAATGCCGACCCTGCCGCGCCGCTCCCGACGGAGCAGCAATCTGCTTCCTCTTACTTTCACGTCGAGCGGACCTTCTCGGAATTCATGCTCTCCGTCTACGGTCAGCAAGGTGGCGCTCCCACCAACACGGAATTCCAGGCTCAAGGTGCACCCGACATCACCCATGCCGCTAAGTGTCAGGATTGTCACATGCGCGACGTGGTGGGTGTGGCTTGCGACAAAAACGGCGTGCCTCTCAGGCCGGATGAGAGCATCGAGCATCCTGAAAGCGGCCAGCCCCTGCACGACCTGACCGGCGGAAATGCCTGGGTCTCTTACGTACTGGCCAGTGCTGTTCCCGGCTCGCCCAACTATGACGCCACGAACGAAGGGCTTCTCAACCAGGGTCCGGCCATGCTCACACTAGATCTGACCCAGGGCGAAGGTATCGATCCGGCGGCCCTTCTCGCCGGTGTGGACCGGGCCAAGCAGCAGCTGTTGCTGGCGGCTACCATCAAAGGACTTTCCTATGACTCGGCCACCGGCGCGCTTTCCTTCCAGGTTCAGAACAACACCGGCCACAAGCTGATCTCCGGGTTTCCCGAAGGGCGGCGGATGTTCGTCAACATTCGAGCTTATTCGGGCGGCAGTTTGATCTATGAGGTGAACCCGTATGACCCGGCCGCCGGCACCTTGAAGGGATTGACTTATCCCTATCAGCCCGGAATGGGCCTACCCGATCCGCAGCTGCTGGGCGTCAACGAGGTTTATGTGGATGAGCTGGTTTATGAAATGCACCCCGAGAGCGCCCTGACCGGTGAGACCGAGAGCTTCCACTTCGCCTTAGCCACAGGCCGTTATAAAGACAACCGCATTCCGCCCAAAGGATTCGATATCGACAATGCGGCGGCCCGACTTTCGGTGCCTGTCTGGCACGGCGTCGATGATCCCGGATACTTTACGAGCGCCGAATACACCGGTGGCCACGACGAAGTGTCGCTGACTATCGCGACCGTAGCGGACAACGTTGAGGTCAACCTCTACTACCAAACCACCAGCCGCGAGTACGTCGAGTTCTTGAGGGATGAGATCAACGGAACCGGCAACCTGACATTGACCGGGACCGGAGCTGGCGGCGATCCTCCGTATATCGTCCAAAACGATCCCTTCTTCGGGCAGCTACGAGCCTGGGGTTACACGATCTGGGATCTGTGGACGCACAACATGAACATCGACGGCGCGGCACCGTTCTTGATGGCGCAGCAGGCTACGGTTGGAGCCCCAACCGGTTGCGAGGTGTCGGCACCGGGTTTGAACGCCGCCGCCGCGGGCCACACCCAGGTTTCGCTCGACTGGTCTGCAGCGACCGGCGCGACGGGCTACAACGTCTACTACGACCAGGCCGGCAAAGCTCAGTTGGTAGTTGATGCCGGGAACGCGACGACCTATATCGACACCGGCCTCACCAACGGTGTGGAATACTGTTACAAGGTCACTGCTTACGATGCCACCTGCGAGTCCGGTTACAGCAACATCCTGTGTGCCACCCCCAATAAC
>JBDGYW010001046.1:0-2720 GCA_039588935.1 Gemmatimonadota bacterium
GTCTCAGGATTAACACATAGGTTCTACCGGTATCCGGCTCGATTCACACCAGGCTTGGTGGCGGCGGCGATCGAGGAATTCACAGAAGCCGGTGACCTCATACTCGACCCGTTCATGGGTGGTGGCACCACTGCTGTTGAGGCTTTGGTGCGGGATCGATCTGTTGTCGGCTCAGATATCAATTCTCTCTCGGTTTTCGTTGCTCGTGTTAAGACAACGCCGCTGTCTGCTCGAGCTGCCGGGGCCGTGAGAGGCTGGCAACGACGGGTACGTGAACAAATGTCATATCGCTCTCCACGAGAGCTGCTAGCGCCCGTCATGGAAACCCCTTGTGTTCAAAACCTCGAATTACCTCGTGCACGACCAATCAAGAAAGCAATTGCGTTCGCGTTAGCAGGCGCACGCTGCCTCAAAAACCCATCGGCGCGCAGTTTCGCGAAGTGTTGCCTGCTCAAGACAGCACAATGGGCTCTCGACGGACGAAGAAGTCCCGTCACATTCCAGGAATTTCGAACAAGACTGGATGAGTACACCCAGGAAATGCTGCAGGAAATTGACGCATTCGGAGATTTGGCACGGCAACACGGTGACATCCGGAAACGCCGAACACTTCTGAACGCCGATGCCACTTGTCTTGACACGGTATTGAGTGACCGCGGCTTGTGTGGGAAGGTCAAGCTGATTGTGACCAGTCCACCGTATCCGGGAGTACACGTTCTCTATCATCGCTGGCAAGTTGACGGGCGTCGGGAAACACCGGCGCCCTATTGGATAGCAGGATGTCGTGATGGACGAAACCCTGCGTACTACACATTTGGGGATCGTCGGGAACGTTCACTTGATACTTATTTTGACAACCTGCTTTATTCGCTCCTGACGTTGCGCGAGGTAGTCCGTGATGATGGAATCCTAGTTCAGCTCATAGCCTTTCGTGACCCAGAAGCCCAGCTGCCACGATACCTTCACGTGATGTCAGAAGCAGGCTTCCGGGAAGTCTCAGTCGGCGGGACCTCCGGCTCCCGTGTTTGGCGGGACGTTCCTAATCGTCGTTGGCACGCGACGCTTAACGGCCTCACTCCAATTTCTCGGGAACTGGTTCTGGTCCACCGAGCCGCCTGAGCGCGTTTCCCCAGTCCTCAGTCCTCATCCCCGACCTCCGCCAGCCCGGCAATCTCATCGGACGAAAGGGCCCCGAGATAGTCGATCATTGGAACCAGGAAGGGAGCAACGGCTCGCGTCGTTCGTTCCACAGTGGCGCTGATCGGCACAGTGTCGTCAGGGTCTTCACGAGCCGAATCCGGGTGCCGGCCATCGTGGTACTCGTGGATCAAAGCGAGTCCCACGAGAACATTGCCATACGCAAACTTGGCTTCCGTCAGTGCGACATCAGAGGAGCCAGCTTTCATGTCAGTTCGGAGGAATATGTTGTCGACATTCACGTAGAAGGTGTATTCAGATCTATCGCTGTTGTCTCCAGCGGCGTCTTCAACAACCACACAGGCTGTCTTGTCCTCAAACTTATGTTCCCGCCAGGCTGCGTCGCCCTGACGCACCTTGATGATTCGGGGCATCTCAATGCCCGCCGGATCTGGTGGATCTTTGGAATCCGATCCACCACCCCCGCGTGAGCCAGAGCCTCGTTTCCCCGGCTTTCCTCCCCCCGCGCCCTCCTCACGATCACCCTCGCCGGCGTTATCATCTGACTTCCGATCGACCCGGAGACGTACTGTGTTCACGATGGGTTCCACAAGCGTGTCGTCAGTAACTGTGCATAGAAGCGTTAGCTCATCACCGACTTCGAGCCTGTCCTCTGGGGGGCTGATGCTCCAATTGGCGAACCCGCCGTAAAGCGTGAGGTTGTGGTCGATGTCCGTCCCTTCGATGGGACCCTCCACAACCTCCACGTAGTACTTGCCCGGAAGCTCAGGGCGGTCAAAGTACCCGTTCTCCACATCTGTCTCGAATTTGATTCGGCACTTGCGGCCGGACTCGCAGTTTCTATGCAGTGTGTCGCCATCCCGTTTCCGATGGAAACGGAAATACGTCGGGTGTTGGCGTCCCGAGAACTCGCCGTCGCCATCTTCATGTCCCCCTGTGCCATCTTTGCCGGTCCCGCTCGAGCTCCGTCGGTGGGGCTGGGACAGCCTCTGACCGAACAGGAATAGCCGAGCCAAGCTCGGAGACGCTTTCAGAACGGACGATAGGACATCTTCAAGAGGTCGAGACTCTTCCAAGCGATCGGCTATCTCCCTCTGGCGACGCTCGTCACTGAGTGCCTTGAGCCCGGGATGTCTACCGATCACGTCCTCGAGTTGATCCTCGATAGCCTTTCGCAGCTCCCCATTGCTTAACCTGTCACGGCTATTCATGAACAGGTCCTCGCGAGCGCCCACAGACAACCTCGAGCAGTCAACCATGACCAACAAGGATCGGCCGAGACGCCCCATCTTCACTCTCCGCCGCTCGAAAAATGTTTTTGGAATGTATCCGTGCGTCTGTCCATTCATCGTGAAGATGATGCCTTCGTTCGTACGGTAGGTGTCGGCCTTCCCGTCCTTGAACGCAAAGATCTGAGCAATCATCTGCTCACCTCGAACCGTGAGGGCAACCGATGTTGGGTAGTTGGGTTCGAGGTTCTCGGCGCGGTTTTGGCCAAGCCTTGCCGAGATGCCGACGAGTGAATTCGCAAAACTCCTTTCTGCAACGCCTCTGTACTTCCG
>JBDGYW010001047.1:0-2719 GCA_039588935.1 Gemmatimonadota bacterium
AGCTGGGCAAGTGATGTCGTCCCAACCGGTACCGTCGACCGCATCATCTTGAGTGCAGGTAATCTCCGAGCCCCAGTCGCCCTGGAGCACGAACGCTAGCGCCAGAACGGCGAAGACAGCAAGAAGTTTACGTGTCATCATTTTCTCCCTTACTCTGAATCGTAACGGTCACCGAGGCGGGCATAGCGGGCCGCGTACTTGGCCAGATAGGCAGCCTTACGTGAGGCGTAGATGCGCCGGAGTTCCGTTAACAAGGGTGCTCCGGTCAGGCCTTCGGAATTCTGGAACCTCCCTACCTCAAACGCCGCAGTGCCCTCGTCCAGGGCCGTCTTCTCGCCTGCCGACAGAATCGCAGCAGCGCTGGCCGATAGCCCCGACGACGGCGTAGGCACCACATTGCTCCCGCCCACCTGGATCGGTGTGGCGATGGCGTAGAGTGACAGCACAAGACAAGCCTCCACCCCATCAGTCACACGGCATTCCAAAAGCGTAATCTCGTTGGCCGCTGGCAGCAGCGCGGCGACCAGCAGCAGTAGGGTAATTAGTCGTAGCATCGTGTCTCCTTTAGTCCACAGTGCCTCTCACCATGAACGTGATCCGCTTGGCCGTTCCGCCCGCAGAAACAATCTGATAGTCGATGAGGTCTCCAACGGCCAGAGTATCCTCAGCCGCCTCGAGTGTGGCCACGCAAGACGTGCTCCCATCAGCGGAGGTGGTGGCCCCGAGTTTCGAGCAAGCCCTGGACGACGTACAGGTCAGGGCGGCAGAAAACATATTCTGTGGACTGCCGTCGTCCCGCACGAGCATAACGGTTGGGGAGCCTGCATCGGCCTCGCACCAAACCTCGTCAATCGTGAATCCGCCACCGAGGAGGTTGGCCCACCCAGTGGGTTGATCGTCTCCATCCACCAGCACGCTGCCGCTATCCGCCCCGATCATGAAACCAAACTGTCTGGTGCGGAACTTGTCCGCGATCCAGCCATCGGCCAGGTCCCCACCGGCCCCAGCCTTGGGGATAGCGTTAGCCCCCGGTGTCGCCGTGGCCACCTCGTCTGCTCCGCTGTGCTGGTGCTCCGAGGCGTGTTGTTCCTGCTCGGCCCCGCCCCCGGTGTTGACCACGATCTTGTAGTTTCCGCTGCCCGCGAAGGTGACTAGGATGTCATCGGCAGTGGGGTTGTCCCGGTCCACCTCGAAGCCATCGAAATCTTCACCTGTGTCTGTGTCGAAGGCCGCGATGATGGCAGTGTCCGCATCCCCACCGTGCTCCTCGAACGTGGCCGTCATCGACGAGCAGGGTGAACAGGACTCGGTGTACGGCGCAACCCCGGAGCCCCCGTCGTCCACCTCGCAAGCCCACGTGTTCGTGCTCTGAGTGTAGGTGAGCATACTGCCGGTGTGGCAGTCCGGAATCGTGGCGTAGGCCAGAGCGTTGGCCCCGCTACCCAACAGGACCTGATCGTCGGCAGCATTCCCAGTCACTGCTGTCGCGTTGATCTGGCCTTCCTCCTCCAGGTCGGCTGAGATGTCCGTCCCAGCATGCTCATCGGTCAACGCAGCGTTAAGGTTTGCGACAGATGGCGTGGTAAGGAAGGTGCCAACATTTGTGCCGAGGTTGCTGATTCCAGCGACGGGAAGGCCCGTAGCATTGGTCAGCGTACCAGTCGCTGGCGTTCCGAGAGCCCCGCCGCTGTAGAGAACCGCACTGCCACCCTGCTGGAGCGTGCCCGACGTCACATTCACAACACCATTGCCAAAGGTGATTTGCGGATCTCCCGCCGTCAAGTTCCAGTTCCACACATGCGAGGCCGCACCACCAGCGTCCCAGGTAACCGGACCCGTGATCTCGGTGGCGTCGAATGCGAAACTGATTTGATCCGTAGCTCCAGCAGTCGTATCAATGCCAGCACCGCCGACGAATAGGGCCTCTTGGCCATCTGTGATTGTCTGAGGTGAATTGTTGTCTCCGTCTATATCGAAGCTAGCGAAACCACCAGCACCCCCATCATCGTCAACTTCCTTCCAACCAGCAGCGGTACAGACCATCACCGATCCGTCAGTGTCGGCGTCAGTGTCGAACATCAAGCGCCCGTATTCGGCGGCGGCATCACAGTCTGTTCCTGTCGGCGTTGCCTCGCCCAGTAGCTTGGGCCAAGCGTTGGCCGCACCAGCGTGAAAATCAACCTCAACGCCAGATATGATGAGGTCTGCTGTTTCCTTTGTTGCTGCCGTAGCCCAGTTCGCCTGACCGGTGAGCGAGTCGATGTCCTTCTCTTGGATATCGGCGAGGTCGATCACGCCTTCGACCGAAGCCTCTGACCCTGGTGTGAAATCCTCATCGGTCAGCGCCGATGCGAGGTTTGCAACAGACGGTGTGCCTAAGAATGTGGCGACATTAGTGCCGAGCCCACTTACTCCGGTAGAAATGGGCAGCCCTGTAGCGTTAGTGAGAGTACCCCCACTCGGGGTTCCGAGCGCACCGCCAGAATAAAGTAGTGTTTCGCTCGAATCAGGAAGAGTGAATGTCTTCGTACTGGTCGTTGGCCCACTGAAATCAACGAAGTCGCTACCACCAGCCAATGCCGTCAGTGCTGCGTCGAGAGGTTGTATACCGGCTTCGGCGAGGGTTTGGTTCTCCCAGTGGTCGGTGACGTACTGGATAATCTCGTCATTTCCTACGGCGGTTTCTGTGATGGCCACGTGCTCATTGGCAGCAAAGTTC